>CADCRJ010000206.1 GCA_902803735.1 uncultured Spirochaetaceae bacterium | reverse complement strand
TGTCAAAATGATTATTGCAGAAAAAACAAAAGACGGTGCGGATAATTACATCTATGACAATGTAAAAAACAATGATATTGTCATCACCCGTGACATTCTGTTTGCAGAGCGACTTGTAAAGAAAAATATAGCCGTTATGAACGACAGAGGCGTTTTGTTTACAAAGTATAATATACAGGACCGTCTGCTGGAACGAAGCTTCAGCCTTAACCTGTCAGAAATAGGATTAGGTGGCGGGAAAAAAAGTTACTATAGTGACAAGGAATTCAAAAAGTTTTGCACCTGCTTTGAAAGCCAGTTGCAAAACTCCATAATGAAAGAAACTTACCACATAACTTGATCTTATTTCAGATACGGATAAAAATCTCTAATCAACCTTACTTTCCCAGCGAGAATTTATAGCACAAATTCTTTCTTTTATTGACAAGAACGCCAAAACAAGCTCTGGATCAAATTGCTTTCCTGACAATTTTTGAATTTCAATAAAAGCATCATCTACAGACCATGCGTCTTTGTAAACACGCTTATGACTCAAAGCATCAAAAACATCAGCGATAGCAACAATACGAGCAGCCAACGGAATTTCACGTCCTTTCAGAGGTCTGCAACGAGGAACCGGCGTACCAGTAACATATCCATTCAAATCTAAATCACCAGGATAACCATTCTCGCTGCCATCCCACCACTCATGATGCCTGAGAGCTACATCGCGAGCCATCTCATCAATCTCAGACTCAGGGTCAGTAAACAAAAGGGCACCAATACAAGTATGACCTTTCATTACATCACGTTCCTCAGGTGTAAACCTACCAGGACCAGGCTTTTTCAAAATCACATCAGAAATACCAACTTTACCCAAATCATGGCATTTTGCAGCGATTTTGAGCAAGTCTCCAAATTTCTGCATCTCATCTTTTGGAACATTATTTTTTGTCGCCCATTCATCATAAATTTCTTTTGAAAAATCAGACACTCGCTGAACATGATGGAACGTTTCCTTAGGATCACGATACTCAGCCATGCGCTGCATTCGCATAACCATACTACTTGTCAAATATGCGTGTTCCAAAGTTCTAGTTGCACTAGAAGCAAAATGGCTTATCAAAAGTTCAGCACTTTCATCAAACGGAACAATATTTCCAAGTTCATCTTTTGCATTAATAATCTGAATTACACCCAATGTCTGCCCAGTTGTCGTTATCAAAGGTAGTGTCAACATCGACTGGGTATGGTATTCCATTAAAATATCAGTACTCTTATTAAAAGAATATGGCTTGTCAGTTTGCAAATTATAAACATCAGGAATGTTTACCATCTCTCCAGAAAGAACTGCATAACCTGCTATAGACTTTTCTGTAATATCAAACGAAAAATAAACATAAGGTGATTTTGAATTTTCAGGCTGTTTTTTCTGAAGCACGTCATTATGAGCATATTTTATACGAAGAAGTTTATTCTTATAACTCATATTAGAGGAATAAGATGAGACCTGAGAATTACCCGTACCTGCATTGTGTGGAGGCTGCTTTTCTTCAATAACATAAATAGAACCAGCCTCTGCATTAACAATCTTACGAGCTTCTGTAAGTATGCGTTCGAGAAGGACATCACTATCTTTTATTTCATTAAGTAATTTTTCAGTCTCAAAAACAGCTTGTAAGTTCTGTTCATTTTTAACTAAATTCATTAGAAACACAGCTCCCACATATAATTTTAATTAAAAAAATACTAATTGTCCATTCAAAATATTAAATTTTCATTTATATTTGACTTGTTGAGAAACAAAAAACTCACCCAATAGTTGTTTTCGCAGTTACCTTTGAAAACACTTTTATTATCGGCAGTTGATAAAAAAGAATTTTTATACAAATTAACATTTTTGTATAAGTGAGAAATATAGAGGTCCTGCCCCTCCCTGCTTGTCAGGAAGAACATGCATACCGTACTCCGTTTTCTCACAGCCAGGAAGCTTTGCGGAACAAAAAGGTGTTATGTCATTTGCAACAACAGGCTCCATAATCTTTGCACCTTCAAATTTTTTAATCAGCCGTGCAATAATCTCGTCATTTTCTTCCAAACAGAGCGCACAAGTCGAATACAACAGATACCCACCCGGCATAAGCATTCGCCACGCCGAAGAAAGCAAAGCCCATTGAGCAACAGCGAGTGTACGAATCCTTGAAGGAGACCATTCATTAAGATACCTACTGTCTGTCAAGACATGACGCTCGGAAGAACATGGTGCATCCAAAAGAATCCTGTCAAACTGATTATCAGGATTCTGACATAATCGTGCACCGTCTTTACAAGAAACGTGAACACGCTTGCGTATGCTTTCAGGCAAGCATGAATCACAAACATTCACAAGCCTGTTATATCTGTCTACAGACCTTTCGTTAGACAAAAGCTCCGCGTCGGTATCCATGCAAGAAGCGAGTACCAGAGTCTTTCCGCCAGGAGCCGCGCACAAATCAAGAATCCGCTTTGCCCCATTCAAAGGAAATGAGACCGCACACCTAATGCTGCCAGAATCCAAGTAATACGGCTCCAATGCAAAATCCAACCTATATTCAGCATAGTCAGGCTCACCATGTAAGGCATCACGCAAACTAGCCCACCTTTCACCGTACAGAGCCTCATAATATTTATTGAAACCAGATTCACCTTTAAGTTTTTGAGCTCTTTCCGACTGCTTCATTTTCCGCTCCAATCATAAATACCTATGCCTGTAGAACGAGCAGAAGAAAAAGCCTCAGAATCAAAAGCTTTCACTGGAGCAGACACAATAGAAAGGCTATCGTCATGCTCTTCAACTGTAAGAATACCTGTCTTTATTTTAAAATCAATAACACGGCAAACAGATTCAAGGACTCTCTTTTCAAAATCCTTATCAGAATGGCATTCAGCAAGAATCTGTTTTACAACAGTTCCAAATTTCTTTTCAGACAACATGATTACATCAACACCAGCCCTAATCGCCGTTACAGCAGCTACCTCAGGTGGAAAGCCATTATTTGCCAACGCTCCCATAAAAATATCATCAGAAACAATAAGTCCGTCAAATTTACACTCATTACGAACAACTTCTGTAACCCAATGATATGAGAAGCAAGCTGGCATTGAAAAATCCTCTATACGCTCATCTTCAGTAGGCTTCATAATTGCATGACTCATCAAAACAGCAGAAGATTTTGGAAGAAGCTTTTCAAAAGGAGAAATATATAAGTTCAAGTCCGACGGATTAAAAACAATATGAGGCAAACCTGTATGCGGGTCAGTCGCAGAATTTCCAGGAAAATGTTTCAAGCAAGAAGCAACGCCATTTTCTTCTAATGCCGAGATTTCAGCACCTGCATAGGCAATTACATTTTCAAGAGTACCAAAAGTCCTTGTACCAAGGAATTCTGTATTAGAGCTGTTTGCAACCTCAACGACAGGAGCTAAGTTCAAATCTACGCCAAGCAATTTAAGCTGCTGTGCCTGTGCGGCATAAAGCTCCCTTGCCCTATCCACAGAGAAACGCTCTGAAACTTTCTGCTCAGACCAAAGAACACTTGTTATGCCCCTCAGACGGTTAACATCACCTCCCTCTTGGTCAACAGCAACAAATGGAGGAACAAGCTGCCTTTGTAAAGCATAATTTTTTATTGAACCAATGTAATTTGCAACACCAGAGGCTGTATCTGCAATATTAAAAGAAAAAAGTAGAGCTCCGCCAGGAAGCAAAGGCTTTCCGTCACTACGAGTCTCTACTGCATAATAAGAATCTGACCCCTCAACATTAACAAGAAAAAGCTGCGCAACACGCTCTTCCTCGCCTAGACTCTCAACAAAAGTTTTTATAGCAGTTTTTTTTCTCAACACGGCTTTTTCATCTTCTGATAATTCAGGCTCTTTCTGAACAGAAATTTCTGATTCAGAGGATTTTTCAGAAGCAAGTTCGTTTTGCTTATTACAAGAAAAAAGGACAAATATAGAAGTAAAAAATAAAAAATATACAAACTTAAACATACACAAAGTATAGCAAAATCTTAGATATGTCTCAATTGCACAAAGCACAGTTGCAGTTTAGTCTACTAAAAGTCAGGTATTTGGATTATAATATAATTATGAGAAAAGTCATAATTATAACAGGTGCAAACTCTGGATTAGGATTGGAGTTTGCAAAACAGCTTGCTGCTTCAAAAAACAAAGCAGATTGTGAATTTTGGCTCATTGCCAGAAATTATGAAAAACTTACAGAAGCAAAGCATAATATCAGTTTTTCGACTTCTGAAAAGCAAATAAAACTGTTCGCAATGGATATTTCAGGAAAAAATGGTGTCGCACAGTTTGATTCTTTACTAAGAAAGGAAAAAGAAACCGCTGAATTTTGTATTGATATGCTCATAAATAATGCAGGATTTGGAACTTACGGTCCTTTTGAAGAAACACCTCTTGAAAAGGAGCTTAATATGATAGACTTAAACTGCACATCGCTAACTGGAATCTGCGGTTTATGCCTGCCGTTCCTTCAAAAAGGAAGCAGAATCATAAACGTCTCTTCTCTTGCTGCATTTCTTCCTCTCGGTAATTTTGCAGTTTATGCCGCAACAAAAGCCTATGTACTAAGCTTCTCGATTGCCCTTGCAGCAGAGCTCAGAGACAAGGGAATTTTTGTAACAGCACTCTGTCCAGGGTCTGTCAGCACAAATTTTGCGAACGTCGCGTCAAACGGAGCAAGAGAGAAGGTTCTTCATGGCAAGGACCCCAAAAAAGTCGTCGCACACTGCCTAAAAAAAGTCTCAAAGGGAAAAACTACGGCTATATGGGCTCCAAAATGGAAAATGACGGCTTTTATAAGTCGTTTCGTAAGTCGCTATACAGGGGCAAGATACACTTACCTCTTCAACAAGCGACCATACAAACAATAAGCAACGCTCGGAAATGTCGAGTTTCAGAAACGAAGTTTCAGAAACTCGACATTCGCCCTATTAATTCATAAGATCAACGACAAACTGCGATATAGCGGCATCTATCGTATCTGGGAACAAATCTACAAGAGCTCCTTTGTCATACTTTCTGCCTGTTGCAGGAATTTTCTCTGCAGAAGAAGCTGTGTA
>CADCRJ010000205.1 GCA_902803735.1 uncultured Spirochaetaceae bacterium | reverse complement strand
CTTTTCCAAGCTTTCTGATTTCAGAAACAGCTTCTGTAATATGCTCTTCGCTCGTGCTCAATGAGACGATATTGTTCAGACGCTGATAGCAATTTTCTGGTTTGATTTTAAAGCTCTCAATTGCTTTTTGGGTTCGCTTTCGGCTCGGAAAATACTGATTGTTAAGAGCGTACAAGGCCTGAAGAAAATGATCCAGGAATTCTTCAACAACCTGATGAAAAAACAAGACTTCATGGCGCAACTCTGCCCGCCCCAAGTCTTCTTCATCAAGAATGCGCCATGATTCATTTTTGAACCAGGCTTGGAAAAACTCTGCAGGATGTTTTTTTACAAGGTTGATTATATTTGTCCATGCAGAATCACTTTCCCACAGGACGTTCAGAGTTTCAACGCTTGCCAGTCGGCCTACTGGATAAAACCTTCCGTCTTTTTCCAGATGCTTTCCAGCAAGAACTTCTTCCAGATAGTTTTTCATTTCTGTGACCGTAAAATACATAGGCATTACATCAATACCTTCGCACATAAAGATATCGCCGTAGCCCCAAATACCGCCGGCACAAACTTCCATCTGAAGACTGTCGTAAGAGCCGCTTAAACACTCGTAAAACTTAAGCCTTTCTTCTTTTTCTGGAATTTTGTCACAGATTACGAACATATCTATGTCACTTTTTCCTGGAACAAGCGGGGCATTAAGATCGCCTGTCTGACCTATTCCTCGTATTTCAGGAATCTTTGAAAGCACCCCTGTGAGTTTATCCCTAAAATCGTTTGCGTTCATATATTTGTCATACTCCTTTAAAAATTCCGCTCCTGCTGTTTTTCACACAATCGGAATGCAAATGTCCAGCTCCATGTAGAGCGTCTCATCGTCCATCTTGCGGTAAATGTCAAAGCCGCTGCGGTTATCTACCTTGTTTCCAGTTTGAGTGAGCCATGAGCAGAAAAAGCTCTGAATCGCACCGTAAATCATCTGCGGATAGCCTTTGTAGTGATAAACCGCAAACTTGCCGCCTTCAAGAATCATTGTGTTCGGCACGGTTAAAGTCCCTGCTTTGCTAGTGATTCCCGCGGCGGCGGTCTTCTGCACTTCAAGGCGTTTATCATTCTTGTCTACGGTCATGCACACTTCGTAAAGGCATTCGTCGGGATTGGTGATTGCAGGGTCGTTTATAGTGCGCTCAATAAAAATCGTCTTGGGCGTAACAAAATCCTTGTAATGCTCCATAAACTCGCACCAATCGTCTTCCAGATTGTGATAATTTCCTTTACGACGCTCGTAGAGCACAAAATAATCTGGCAGATATTCCACGCTGATTTTCTCGCAACACTCCTCAAAACTTTCAAGCTTGTTTTCTACACCGTGATAAAACGGATGAGCAACCGATTCTTCCACAATTTTCCTGCGGAATTCGGCTGGAGTTTTTTCAAAATAATCGCGGAAAAGCGTCGCATAGTTTGAGGCGGAATATCCGTACTCTCCGCTGATTTCAGTAATGCTTCTGCCCTGCTCCACTTTGAGCCGCCACGCGCTCTGTTCTATCTTTGTACGCTTTATAAAGCCGTAGATGCTCTCGCCAGTCTCCGCCTTAAAAAGCCTGCTCAGATAGAACTTTGAATAGCCGCAAAAGCCCGCGATTGAGTCAACAGAAAGCTGTTCATCGATGTGAGAGAAAATAAAATCGATTGCTTTGTTTATAATCTGATTCTCAATCATTGCAAGCCCTAGCCTCAAACTTTGTGCACACTCATTCCTTTGCATATCTTCCTGTATTTCACAAGATTTATGACAAACCTTGTGCTCTCGTCAGCCATTACCGCAAGGAAGACACCTGCAATGCCAAGATTGAACTTGAAAACGAACAGACTCGCACAAGACACGATAAAAACCGTCCCGAAAATCTGTGTAAGGAACATCCACCTTGTGTCGCCGCTTCCACGGATTCCGCTTCCAATTATCATGTTTCCCGCCTTTGAGAAAAGATTTATCGCGATGAACAAGAGATATATGCCCGATGAGCTTATTATTGACTCATCCTTTGTGAACACCGAGATAATCTGCTGTGGGGCGACGATAACAGCGAGAATCATCATAAAAGCAATGCCGCAGCAGATTGTGTACGCGCTCGCACAAAATCCCTTGTACTGCTTCTCATCGTTTTTTCCGAATGCCTCGGAGCTTAGGGTCAAAGTCGCGCTTCCCAAGGCTTCAATTATGACTACGGCAAGGATTTCTACGCCGAATATGATTGAGTAGATTCCTGCCGCAAGCTCGTTTATCGAATTCAGGATGCGGATAATCACAAGGTTGCCTAAATTCCAGCAGAAGCTTTCAAGGGCTGTGTTTATTCCGAGCCGTGCCGCGTGAAGATAGCTCTTAATCCGTGCCTTTAGTATTCCTTGCCAGCTTGGTCTTGTAAAAAGCTTGCCGCTCTTGCAGAACGCAACGACAAGATAGACCCCGCCAAGATACTCGGCTATTGTAGTACCCAACGCCGCACCTTTGACACCCATCGCTGGAAAGCCGAACTTTCCGAAAATCAGAACCCAGTCAAAGAAAATGTTCAGTATAGAACGCAACGCGCTCCAAACCGCAAGATGCTTTGTGTGGTTTGATGTCTGAAATACGACCGAGATGGAATTCCCAAGTCCTATTAACAGAAATATTGGAGCCGAGAACCGAGCATAATCAACGCACATTGGAAGCAAGGTCTTTGAAACTCCGAGAATGCGGAAAATCAGTTCCGAGCCAAAAAACCACAGAAAAAACAGGGCGAAAGGAGCGATGTGCTGGTATTTTATGAGCGAGCCAGCATATTCCTCAGTATTCCTTATGTTTTTTGCTCCTACGCTCTGGCTTATTAAGATAGAAGCTCCTGTGGCGATTGAAAAGCAGACGTCCATCGTAGTCCACAACGGAAAAGTCGCATTTCCAAGGACGCTCATGTACAGAGTGTCCGCGTGCCCTAAGAAAATTCGGTCAATCAGCATCTGAAGCTGATTTATTATCCTGCTCAGAATCAATGGAATTGCGATCGAGAGCAATCTTTTGAAATATATTCTGTAATCCTTCATTTTTCATGTTCCTTTATATGTAATAAAATCTCATCGTATGATTCCGCCCTAATTACGCGGAAATTCTTCTCTATTTCCTTTGTCCACAAGTCTATCTCGCCTTCAATCCTAGAGACTTCTGGAAGGATAAAGCCCCAGACCTTGCAGCCGGTCTTTTTAAGTTCTGGAAGAAAATACTTGAAGCCCCATTCGACGTCTTCTTTAGTGTCCTCAAAGCCATTCCTCGCGTCAACGATAAAGATGCTGCCTTTATTTGCCCTGAGAAGCTCCAAGGAAGCCCTGACAGCCTCCCTGTAATCGTCATAATGGGCTTCTTTTTTCCAAGTATGGAAAACCACGTTATCTTCTTTGTTATACTCTATTTTTGCGTACTCGTTGTTATACATTCCGAGCTCCTCCTTTTGTTTAGGCCTGAACTTAAGCTCAAGTTTATAGAAGAAACCCGTATGTGAGAATGTTTTTTAGACAAGATACAGCCTGTCGCCGATAAGATGCAGGCTTTTGTATGTGGAACGCTTTGCTTTGAACGCTTGCAGCGTGTTTTTCTACAGCTTGATTGCTACGGACACGCCGTTAGAAAGAAGCCCTATGTTCAGGTCGTTGTTCGCGTTGAACGTGTGGAGCCACGGCACCAAAAAGCCCACGGCGGTTCCGATTGCCGCGCCGGAGACTATGTCGCTCATAAAGTGGTTTCCGCTCCTGTTCCTCAAAGTCGCAACGCCAAAAGCCATAGCATAGCTTCCAGCGACTACAGGAAAACGCCATGCAGAGTCCTTGAAGTACTTGCAGAACGTGTAGCTTGTAAAAGTCGCGCTGGCAAATGCCATCGTAGAGTGCCCGGACGGAAAAGAATTCGCCCAGTCTCCGTCGTCAATGTCCTTCTTGGGATAAGTGTCGGAACTGTAGTACATATACGGGCGGGCACGGGTCACGGCAAGCTTCGTAAGCTCCTTTATTCCGTTGGCAATGAGAAGCGTCTCCGCGTACATGATGCCGCAAGTAAGCCACTCCTCTTTCTGTGTCGCGGCAAGAACCGCAGGAGTCGCCATAGTAGCGGCGAGCAAAATATCGGCAGCCTTGTCGCGTTTTTTTGAGTACTGGTGCATGAATTTGCGGTCAAAACGGTTAACGTCGCTTTTGTAGTAGGTTCTGCCCTTG
>CADCRJ010000204.1 GCA_902803735.1 uncultured Spirochaetaceae bacterium | reverse complement strand
ACAGCCAGAGCATTTTAATAATATTGATGTCAATGATATAAAGCAGCCGGCATATCTTAGAAAAAAGGCTCTTGAAGGATTGCCTAGAGGAATAACTATAGGAAAGCGTTAGAATGACGATTGAACTGCTGCTGTCACAGTTTTACAGCGATTTGCTGACTGTGGAGCGGCTTTCTGAGCAGAGCGCGCTGACATACAAATTGTCTTGCGAGTCTTTTTTGAACTGGCTTGTAAAAGAAAAAAAGAAGCTTGCTGATGTTAAGACTGCTGATTTGATTAGATTTTTTGTGTGGCGGCGTACAGAGAAAATTGACGAGCTTACGGTTGCAAAGGATATATCTGCGGTTCGTGCTCTTGGTGACTATCTGGTCAGACAGCAGCTTTGGAAAGAGAACTTCGCTTTGAATTTGGACAGACCAAAGGCGGGGCGAGCATTGCCAAAGGTGCTTAGTGTTGAGCAGGTCGATGCCCTTCTTAACGCCATAGATGTGACAACCCCGCTTGGAATAAGGGACAGGGCACTTTTTGAGCTGGTCTATTCATGCGGGCTTCGTATAAGTGAGGTTGCTTCCCTTTTGATAGAGAACCTTCATTTGAACGAGCGTATTTTGATTGTTCTTGGCAAAGGCAACAAGGAGCGTATGGTTCCTTTTGGCGAAGCCGCAAAGAAATATCTTTTGGATTACTTGAACAATGTCCGTCCGCAGCTTGTTGGCAGACGCGTTGTTGCTCAGGTTTTTGTCAATTACAGGGGCGAGCCTATAAGCCGCAAGGGAATCTGGAAAAATTTTCAGGATTTGGAGCTAAAAAGCGGAGTTACTGCAAAGGTTCACACTTTGAGGCATTCTTTTGCGACCCATCTTCTTGCGGGGGGAATGGATTTGAGGTTTGTTCAGGAATTGTTGGGACATTCGGATTTGTCAACAACGACTATTTATACTCATATTGAAAATAAACAGTTGCGGGAATGTCACGGTAAGTATTTTCCCGGACATGAGACAAATACAGGCGGAATAGGAGAATAAAAATGAAAAAAGTTTTTTTTGCTGCGTTTTGTTGTTTTGTAATTCTTTTGAGCGGTTGTAAAAAATCAAATTCTCAGATAATGAAGCTGCAAAAACTTGAGGAAGGTGTTGCTTCACCATCTTCTCCAGAGGAATTGAAAGCCGCAATCCAAAAATATCAGGACAGGGTTGCTGATATTCAGCTTGCAAATTCTCAGATTGGAATATGGTACAAGCTCCTTGGTACTCGTTATCTTGAAAAACGTATGTACGGCGAGGCTTTGAACGCATATCAGAATGCTCTTAAATTTTATCCTGACAATCAGAACTTGTATTTTTATGTAGGTCTTTGTGCTGGTTATATGGCTCACACAGCATTGGGCAATGAAATAGAGAAAAGCAAATACCTCAGCATAGCGGAAGAAGCACAGCTTAGGGCGTTGCAGATAGAGCCGCGTTATACACGTGCATTGTATGCGATTGGCATACTGTATGTAATTGAGCTTGGTGAATGTGATAAAGCCATCCCTCATTTGGAAAAACTTCTTACGATAGACACAAAAGATACTGATGCTATGTTCTTGCTTGCCCGTGCATACTATGAGGAACAGGAGTATGACAAGGCAGCTGCTTTGTATGACAAGATAATGGTGACAGCAAAGTCTGAGCAGAAAAAAGAGGAAGCACAGGCAAACAAAAAAATTGTTCTGGATGCTGCTTATGCAAATTGAGACAAAGGAGCTTCGTAAAAGGCTCCTTATAGCGGATGCCTCTTTTTTGACCCTAAAAGAAAAGCTTGCTCTCTTGAATAGTGCTAACTCCGCAGAAAGCCTTGTAAAGTTGTCTGTGGAGCAGCTTTCTTATTCTGTTGGACGTACTCTTAGAACCCGCACTTGGAACGGCATTGAGCAGCTGAAAAATGTTGAACGCTCAATGCGTCTTATTGATTTTCTAAAAATAGGTTATACATTTTATAATCAGGATGATTATCCTCCTATGCTAAGGGAGATGAAAGACCCTCCGTTTGTGCTTTTTTACAGAGGATCGCTTGATTCTCTTTCTTCTCCTTGCGTTTCTGTTGTCGGAACTCGTCGGGCTAATCAGGACGCTCGCAAAAATGCGGAGCTGTTCTCAAAGGAAGCATCTGATGACGGTACTGTAGTCGTAAGCGGTCTTGCCTTTGGTATTGACATCTGTGCGCACCGAGGGGCACTTTCAGGGGCTAAAGGCTGTACAGTTGCCGTCTTGCCGAGTGGAATAGACACGATAGTTCCGTCCTCGCATACAAGGGTTGCCGCAAAGATTATCGAGCAGGGCGGGGCAATAGTCAGCGAATACACTCCAGGAACGCCTGCACTTGCATTCCGCTTCGTTCAAAGAAACCGCATTATAGCGGCATTATCTCCAGCAACTGTCGTTATACAGGCTCCAGCAGGAAGCGGTGCAATGATTACAGCATCTCTTGCACTTGACTACAATAGGGATGTATTATTTCATAAGACGGCTTTTTCTGAAAACTCAGAATTATTGAATAAATCTTCTATAGAGAGAATAAAATTACAGAAAAATGCCGAAAATAAATTAAAAAATTCACCAGAATCCTATGTAAGTGATGGTGCGCCAGTAATTTCAAGTTATGCGGAGTATAAAATTTGCAGGGCAGCTGCACCTGGTAAGTTTTGTCGTCATAATGAAAAAAAAGCTGATGAATTGCTGGAAAAATCGCTTTTTGAAGATTTGTGCACTTAAAGGGGAACATATGGCTACTAAGAAAAAATCTGTTTCAGAACCGACTCTTGTTATAGTTGAGTCTCCCGCAAAAGCTACTACGATTGAGAAGTATCTTGGACCAGGATTTACTGTCAAAGCTTCTATGGGACATCTCATAGATTTGCCAAAATCCCGTATGGCAGTAAATATTGAAGATAATTTCCAGCCAGAATATATAACTGTAAGGGGACGTGCGAAGCTCCTGAAAGAATTGCAGAAAGACGCAAAAAAGTCCGCTCATGTCCTGCTCGCATCCGATAACGACCGAGAGGGAGAGGCTATCGCATGGCATTTGAACAATGCCCTAAAAGACAAGACTAATGCTGATATAAAGAGAATCGTGTTCAATGAGATTACGCCTCCTGCCATAAAAGAGGCTGTGAAGCATCCTGGTGAAATTGACGAGAACAAGGTGAATGCGCAGAAAGCCCGTCGCGTTCTTGACAGGCTTGTTGGCTATAATTTAAGTCCCCTTCTTTGGGAAAAAGTAAAGAACGGTTTGAGCGCAGGACGCGTTCAGTCCGTTGCATTGCGGTTGATTTGCGAGAGGGAAAAAGAGGTAGAAGATTTTATCCCTGAAGAATATTGGACTCTCGAAGCCACTTTTTCAAAGGGCAAATCTAATTTTAACGCCCAGCTTGTACAATATAAAGGCGAGAAGGCAGAGCTTAAAAATGAGGCAGAGGTAAACCGCATTATTGAGGAAATCAAGAACTCTGCCTGCATTGTAAGCGATGTCAAAGTTTCTGAGAAAACCGTGCGTCCAAAGGCTCCTTTTACAACGAGTAAGCTTCAGCAGGCAGCCGCTAACAGACTTGGATTTACATCTCGCAAAACAATGCAGATTGCTCAGCAGCTTTATGAAGGTGTTCAGGTTGGTAAAAGCTATGTCGGTCTTATAACTTACATGCGAACTGATTCTGTCCGCATTTCAAAGACAGCCTTGGATGATGTTCGTGCTTGGATTGGCAAGAATTACCCAAATGAGCTGCCGGCTGAGCCAATTCTGTATGCAGTTGGCAAGGGCGCTCAGGATGCTCACGAGTGTATCCGTCCTACTTACTGCCAGTACACGCCTGACAGCGTAAAAGAATATCTTAGCCGTGACCAGCTCAAGCTTTATACTATTATTTGGGAGCGTTTTGTCTCTTGCCAGATGGGAAATGCAAAAACAGCTACAACCAGCGTTGATATTCTTGCAGGGGATGCTTTGTTCCGTGTTAGTGCAAGCAAGCTGATTGAAAAAGGCTTTTATCAAGTAATAAGGCTTTTGTCATCAAAAGAGGACATTACAGGAAATCTTCCTGCACTCAAAAAAGGCGAGGAGCTTTCGTCAAGCCATTCGTTCTACCCTGAGCAGCACTTTACGCAGGGACCGGCTCGCTATACGGACGCTTCTATTGTAAAGACCCTTGAAGAAAAAGGTATCGGACGACCTTCGACTTATGCCCCGATTATTTCTGTTCTTCTTGACCGCTATTATGTGACAAGAAGCAATAAACAACTTGTTCCGACCCTGCTTGGACGTACGATTTGTAAAATTCTCGTGGAGGCTTTCCCTGATGTAATCAACGAGCATTTTACGGCAGATATTGAAAACAAGCTTGATGAAGTGGAACAGAACAAAATCGTATGGAATACGATGATTGCTGACTTCTACGGACCGTTTAAGAAGCGTGTTGATGAAGTTGAGTCAACTCAGAAATCCGTGAAGGGATTTTTGGATGAGTCTACAGATAAGGTTTGTGATTTGTGCGGAAAGCCAATGCTCAAAAAACTTGGGCGTTTTGGTTACTTCTTGGCTTGTTCAGGATTTCCTGAATGCCATAACACAAAGTCAATTCCGTTGGCAAAATGCCCAGTAGAAGGTTGTGACGGCGAGATTGTAGCAAGAAAGACCAAGGGACGCGGCAAGGAGTTCTACGGTTGTACGAACTATCCAAAATGCAACTTTATTTCTCACTTTAAGCCGATTGACCAGTATTGTCCTAAATGTGGCTGGTTCTTGGTAGAGAAATTTGATAAGAAGAACGGCAATTACAAATCTTGCATAAATCCAAACTGTGATTATCTTCACTCAGCTGATGACACTTCCGATTTGGAGATTGACGCTGGTGAGAATGTATGAAAAACGGCGAGTCTTCGCATAAATTGCAAGAATGCATAGATGAGTTTTTGCTTTATATTGCTGATATAAAGGGAATGTCTGTAAATACTGTCATAGGTTACAGAAATGATTTGAGACAATTTGTCTCTATGCCTGGATTTTCTGGCGATATGGAGCTTTCTGCTGTTAAGACTGATATGATACGAGGCTGCATTGGAGTCTTTTCACTCAAAAAAAAATCCGCAGCCTCAATAAATCGTTTTTTGACATCCGTAAAATCTTTATTTGCCTATTGCAAAAAATTTGATTATATTCAAATAAACCCTGCAAAAGGAATCAAAGGCGTAAAAATTCCTAAGAGGCTGCCTCGTTTTATGACAATGGCGGAGCTTAACGAATTGTGCGATTCCCCAGAGAAAAAAGAAATCTTGTGGAAGAGCAGGGATAAAGCGTTGTTTGAAATGATGTATTCCAGCGGTTGCCGTGTGAGCGAGATTGCAGGGCTTGAGATTTCAGACTTGAGCAGCGATTTTTCGTCAGCGATGGTAACTGGAAAGGGCAATAAGGACAGGCAGGTATTTTTTGAGGCAGAGGCAAGAAATGCTCTTCGCTCCTATCTTGCTGAGAGAAAAAGCCGCTTATCTGATTCATCTGAAAAGCATGTTTTCATAAATCAAAGCGGTACTCCTCTTACTGCCCGCGGAATCCGTTACATTTTGGACAGATATTCTGGCGCGGAAGGAACGAATCATCATGTTTCGCCTCATGCGTTCAGGCATACGTTTGCCACTGCAATGGTGTCAAGTGGTGCAGACGTCCGACTTGTTCAGGAAATGCTTGGTCATGCGAGCATTTCAACAACGCAGCGGTATACGCATATAAATTCTGAAAAATTGATTGAGCTGTACAACAAAGCTCATCCCCATGGAGGATCTCAATAGTATGGAAAAGGTTGAAATCCGCAGTACAACCGTAATTGCGGTAAAGAGAAATGGAAAAGTCGCTATGGCTGGTGATGGTCAGGTAACTTTAGGAAATACAGTTTGTAAAGGAAATGCCCGCAAGGTTCGCAAAATATATGGCGGAAAGGTTCTTACAGGTTTTGCTGGTAGCGTTGCTGATGCTTTTACTTTGCTTGAAAAATTTGAAGAAAAGCTTAAGGAATTTAACGGAGACATTACCCGTGCTGCCGTGGAGCTTGCAAAAATGTGGCGTACGGAGCGTGCGTACCAGAAGCTTGAGGCAATGCTTATAGTCGCTGATTCGTCAAAAATATTGCTTATCAGCGGCGACGGTAATGTTATTGAGCCTGAGAACGATGTTCTGGCAATTGGTTCTGGCGGTAACTATGCATATTCAGCAGCTCTCGCTTATTTGGATTCTTCTGATTTGAGCGCAAAAGATATTGCTGAGAGAAGTCTCAAAATAGCTGGAAATATTTGTATTTATACTAACCAGAACATAACTGTGGAAGAAATTTAAGGGGATTTTTATTTTTATGGAACAGAAAATGGAAGGTTTGACTCCAAAACAAATAGTTGAGAAACTGGATCAGTACATAATTGGTCAGGAAAAAGCAAAAAAAGCTGTTGCCGTCGCGCTCCGCAATCGTCTTAGACGTATTCATCTGAGCGAGGATATTCGAGACGAAGTTGCTCCAAAAAACATCCTGATGATAGGACCGACTGGCGTTGGTAAAACCGAGATTGCTCGCCGCCTTGCAAAGCTCGTGCGTGCTCCGTTTATAAAGGTTGAGGCAACAAAATACACCGAGGTTGGTTATGTTGGCCGCGACGTTGAGAGCATGGTTCGTGATTTGATGGCTGTAGGATACAATAATGTAAAGCATGAGATGGAGGAGCAGCTAAGGGAACAGAGTGTTCCTAAGGTTGAGGAGAAAATCCTTGATTTGCTTTTGCCTGGAACTGGCAAAAAAGAGAAAAAAGAAGAAGAGAAAGAAAACGAATCTCCATTTGATATTATGTCGTTTAGTGGCTCACCTGATGACGCTCAGAAATTCATTGAGCAGCAGAACGAAAAGCTTGCTGCGCAGCAGGCTGCTGATGAAGCTGATGCCGCTTCTGCCGTTCCGAATTCCACTCGCGAGAAATTCCGCCAGATGCTTCGTGACGGTAAGCTTGAGGACAGGGAAGTCGAGGTCACGATTCGTCGTCAGAACAGAATGCCAAGCATGGAAATCATTGCAGGTGGAAGCTTGGATGATTTGCAGTCTGGTATGCAGGATTTGACTAATATTCTTAGTGGTCGCAACCAGAAGAAAAAGACCGTTACAATCCGTGAGGCAAGAAAAATCCTTACAGAGGATGTATTGGATTCAATGATTGATTCTGATAAGGTTGCTGACATTGCAAAAGAGCGGGTAGAGCAAAGCGGAATCATCTTTATTGATGAGATTGATAAAATCGCTACGAAAGGCGGTACCTCAAGCGGTCGCGACGTAAGCCGCGAAGGCGTTCAGCGTGATATTCTGCCAATTGTTGAAGGCTCCAAGATAAACACAAAATTCGGCGTCGTCGATACGACTCACATCCTGTTTGTTGCGGCTGGTGCGTTCAGCCTTGCGGCTCCTAGTGATTTGATTCCAGAGCTTCAGGGACGATTCCCGCTCCGTGTTGAGCTTGAGTCGCTTACAAAGGCTGATTTCAAAAGAATTCTTTTGGAGCCTAAAAACGCACTTACAAAGCAGTATACGGCACTTCTTGAGACTGAAGGTGTTAAAATCGTGTTTACAGAAGATGCGATTGACCGCATGAGCAGCCTTGCTGAGGAAGTAAACTCAAAAAGCGAGAACATTGGCGCCCGCCGCTTGCATACAATCATGGAGAAAGTCCTTGAGGAAATCAGCTTTGATGCTGACGAGCACTCTGGCGAGACCATTACGATTGATGCTGCTTATGTAGAAGAAAAGCTTAATGGCGTAATAAAAGATCAGGATTTGAGCCGCTATATCCTGTAGAAAGCGTTTTTATCTGTTGCAGACTGTCAAACTGTATTTCACAAATTTGGCAGTTTGCAATTTTTTTTTACGAAGATATTGACATTTTTTTTTCGATAGGTTAATATCATTCTCGCTAGCGCGGTTAGCTCAGCGGTAGAGCATCGCCTTCACACGGCGGGGGTCGCAAGTTCAAGTCTTGCACTGCCCACCACCTTGCGGAACGGTAGTT
>CADCRJ010000203.1 GCA_902803735.1 uncultured Spirochaetaceae bacterium | reverse complement strand
GGAGTTCTGCCTGATAACCTGCTCAAGCCACATAACTCCCTCTGCCCAATCCTGTCCAAGCATTTTTGCCGGAATTGTACAAACCAGAGAAACGTCCTCGCCCAAAAGCTCGGCAGCCTTTGAAAGCATCTCGTTTTTTGCGTCTATGAATGCCTTTGCGTCTTTTTTGACTTGCTCAAAAGCAGCGGCAGAATCATAAACATTGTCTCCGCTACTCTTCTTAGACCAGTAGCGGTAGCCAGTTGGAATACGAGCCTCGCCCTCTTCTGTAAGGAACACGTCCAAATCAGAGAGATTAAGGTCAAAACCAATGTCTTTAGTCTGGTCTCTGTATATGCCGTTGGAAGCAAATCCGTTCTCGCCGCCAATATCCGCCGGCGAGTCAGGGTCTTGCGTAAAGTACACGAGAGAGTTTGCCTGCTCCGCACAGCGTACAGGCGAGAAGATTCCTTTTTTTGGCAAAGTCTTACCAAAAAAGAAGCCATGAATATCTATGAATGTATAATTCACGCCATAAGCATGAAGGATTTTTTCAATTCCGCTTGTATAGCCCATGTACGGGAGCCAAAATCCCTCTGGCAAGTTTCCGAAGAAATGCCTGTGAGAATACAAACCAGTCTCAATTTGTGCGTTCAAAACCTCTGGAATATCGCCATAATGTGGCAAAAAGGCGTAAGTTCCGCAAGTTGCAACAAGCTCAACAAAACCTTTTTTTGCAAATTCTGAAAATTCACCAATCAGGTTCTGACTATATTTTTCAGTAAAATCATTAAGGTTTTCTTTTGCCTGCTCCAAGCATTCTTTTACATTGCGAAGAATATCCGCATCATTCTTGCAGCGGACAAGCTCTTTCTCGCCTAGCTCAATGCGTTTTCCAAGCCATTCTATATACTGTTGCTGAATCACAGGGTCTGCAAGAAGCTCGCACAAAGTAGGAGAAAGGACAAGCGAAATCTTAAAATTAACGCCATCTTGCTCCAACTTATGAAGCATATTTACAAGTGGCAGGTATGTCTGCGAGATAGATGAAAACAGAATATCATTTTCAAGGCCATAGTCTTTTTCATCATTAATATGTCGAATATATCCTTGGTGTCCAACAACAAGAAGCACTAGATTTTTAGATGCCATTTTTTTGCTCCATTTTTAGGGAATTCTAATTTGAGAACAGCTCCCTGTGAGTTTCGTAATGTGACTTCAAAACTGATTTTATACCGGATAACTCAAGAACAGGGTCAAAGTCTATATCCCTGCCCGGCAATGCGGAACCAAGCAAATCAGAACCTTCTGGCAATGCGATTTTCTTTGACACTGCAAGGTTGTCTGTCACATTTTTCTCAAAGCAAGCAACCAAGTCAATTCTTACGAATTTTTTGCCAGGATTCAGCATAACATACTGCTCTCGGATTTGCTTAGAAATCTGAATATCAAATGACTCTTCAGGTACTGTCGCTTCTTCTGACTCAAAATAAGAGACCCTGAGCACTAGATTCTTGAATTTTTCAGAATTCTCAAGCTTCTTAATATCAGCTTCTTTTATATCCCAATAGACAAATGCCCAAATCAAATTCCGAAGGACAATTCCTATTTGTGTCTCGTTAAATGTAGAAGGCAATTCGCTTATCTTCTCTAAGGCAGAATTTCCTTCCTCCATATCCGAGTCTTTTTTATTTTCATTTGCAAGCTCATCTGCAAATTCCAACAATTCACCAATAATAAAACGCCTGTTCAAATCGTCAGGAATATCAATTCCATAATCGTCAGCCAAAGAAATAAGGTCGGCTGTAGATAACGTTTCAAGATATGTTCTTGATAAAAAATTCTGTTCCATAATGCAATGTAATTTTCTTAAAAAAAAGAACAAAAGTCAATTAGAATAATATGTTTTCGGATTTGTCAATTAAAAAAATGTTTATAAAAAACAAAAAACACAGGTTAGTAACAGGGCGAGACCTGATTACACAACCTGTGTTTTCTTTCATTTTTTACTTGCTACTGAGAGTCCACAACGCTTTCACAAGCGTGTCAACATCTTCAGGCGAATTATACATTGCAAGCGTAGGGCGTACAGTTCCTTCAAGCCCGTAGCTCCTGAGCACCGGCTGAGCGCAGTGATGTCCAGAGCGTACAGCAATGCCAAACTGGTTAAGGTACTCGCCAATCGCAAATATGTCGTGTCCGTCCATAACAAACGAAAGCACGCCTGCCTTGTTCGTAGCCGTACCAACCAAATGCAAGCCAGGAATCTTGCTCATTTCTTTCATCGCATAATGAGTAAGCTCATGTTCATAGCGTCCTATGTCGGCAATACCAATTGATGACACATACTCCAAAGCCGCGCCTAAACCAACAATCTGAGCGATTGCGGCGGTTCCTGCCTCGAATTTGGCTGGAGCCTCGTTGTAAATTGTCCGTTCAAAAGTCACGTCCTTAATCATGTTGCCGCCACCCTGATAAGGCTTAGCAGCTTCAAGGACTTCTTTTTTGCCGTAAACGACGCCAACCCCGGTCGGACTGTAAATCTTGTGCCCAGAGAACACAAAAAAGTCTGCATCAAGCGCACTTACGTTTACAGGAATATGAGCGACCGACTGAGCGCCGTCTATAAGAATTCGTACACCATGACGATGTGCAATCTGAACCATCTCGGCAACAGGGGTGATAGTTCCAAGGGCATTTGAAACCTGTGTCGCTGCCGCAAATTTCGTATTCGGCGTGAACAGTTTCTCATACTCAGAAAGAATTATCTGCCCGCTCGCATCAATAGGAGCAACCTTAATCACAGCCCCAGTCTCTGCGGCAATCAGCTGCCAAGGAACTATATTGGCATGGTGCTCCAAAAGAGTGACGATAATTTCGTCACCCGGCTTCAAATACTGCTTTACATAGGCATTGGCCACAAGGTTGATTGCCTCAGTCGTACCGCGTACAAAAACAATATTCTCGGCACTCGGTGCACCAATAAAGTCAGCAACAGTCTTGCGGGCTTTTTCCATTGCATCGGTTGAGCGGTCAGCAAGCTCGTGCACACCTCGATGAACATTAGAGTTCTCATGCTCATAATAATACACAAGACGGTCAATAACCTGTTTTGGACGCTGCGTTGTCGCACCGTTATCAAGCCATACCAAGGGGTTGCCGTTTATCCGCTCCTTAAGGATTGGAAAATCAGAGCGAATCTCTTCAAGTGTCTTTGTACCAATTACAGTATGAGCAGAAGAACCAGAGAGACGCTCGTCAACAAGTTTCTGCTCCTTAGGCTCGCTTGCAGTCGAAACTGTAATTGTATTACCATGCGCATCCTGCTCGTCTGCCTGTGCCTGAGATATAACCGTCGGAGAGTATGAGCTAGAACTTTCTGAAGCCCCATTTTGTGCTACAGCAGCAGATGATGAGGAAAGTCCTCCAGCTGCACTTGAAACATCAGCAGGCTCAACAGGAATATCAGCAACAGTGAAAGACTTTGCGATATTCTCATAGTCCGAAAACGAGAGTATATTGCCGTAACTTCCACCAAAGCCCTCAGCTTTCTGGGCAGCCCTCTCAATCACAGCAGTATCGCCCTTTGTCACCAAGTTCTCAATGCCTTGTGCACACACAGCGGAATCAAAGCTTGCCTGCTCGCCTGCAAAAAGGCTGTTAGCAAGCGACTCAAGCTCCGATTCTCCTGGCAAGCCATAAGCCTGAGGCGAAAGATTATTCTCCGTAATCATAATAGTTACCTACCTCTACATCTTCAAGAACAGCAATCGCATCATCCGCAAGGATAGCAGCAGAGCAGTACAATGAGAGCAGGTAAGAAGCAACGCCCTTGTCATCGATTCCACGGAAACGTACAGAAAGTCCGCGGCTTGCCTCGTTCTTCAAGTTAGCCTGGAACAATCCAACTACACCGCGTTTCGCCTCGCCTGTGCGGACGAGAAGGATGTTTGTCTTTCCGCTCTGGCTAGTTGGCTTTTTAAGACCATCAACCAAGAGCTTGTCTGTTGGAACAATAGGAATTCCACGCCAAGAAAGGAATGTGTCACCAGCAATATTTACTGTCACAGGAGGAACTCCGCGGCGTGTTGCCTCTCGCTCAAATGCGGCGATTGCACGAGGACGAGCAAGGAAGAAGCTAGGCTCTTTCCAATCCTTAGAAATCAATTCGTCCAAGTCATCTGGAGTTGGGCGTCCGTCAGCACGGCGTGGCTGAATACGCTGACTGTCGGCAATATTCTTAAGAAGACCATAATCATCATTGTTAATAAGCTGGCTTTCTTGTCGCTCTCTCAAACTCTCAATGGCAAGGTTCAGCTGCTCTTTTACCTGGTCATAAGGAGCAGAGTAAACATCCTCTACAGATGTATTAACATTGATGATTGTAGAAATTGAGTTCAAGCGATATTCGCGTGGCTTTTCCTCATACTGAATGAAACCTGCGGGAATTATGTCGCTTTTTTTTGTCGCGCTGCAAAGAACATCAAGAGGTGTCTCGCCCTCTACGACTTTGTTTACGCGGTACAAACCAGTTTCAAGCCCTTTGAACTCAAGGAATTTTGTGAGCCAGCGTGGTGTAAGGGCACCATACTGAGGAGCTTTTTTTGTTACGTTCGCAAGATTATACGCAGCGTTTGCTCCTAAAGCATTGATTTTGTCTTCTGTAGCCATATTTTTCCTCCGGCAGAATATTGATTCCACATCGCTCTATTACAGCAATGCAGAAGTCGCTAATATTGTGGTACGGATGGGTCTACGTATTTAGACCATCCGTTAATCCCCTCTTTTAAGTTGAAAACTGCACCTTTGTAGCCAGCTTCCTGAATCGTATGGACGGCAAGGATGCTACGTTTGCCTTCCTTACAAATAAAAACCGTGTCAACGCTTGAATCTAGCTCATCCTGACGGCGTGCAAGCTGTCCGATTGGAATGACGACAGCATCTGGAAATTTCACGATGGCACGCTCGTGTGGCTCTCGAATATCCACTATGTTTATTTTCTCGCCCGCATCTATGCGACGTTTAAGCTCTTGTGGCTCAATTGACTGAACTACAGCGTCCTCTTCTTTCTTCTTCTTGAGTCCGCAGAACTCCTCATAATCCAAACTGTCCAAAGCCGTAATCGTCGGATTCTTTCCACAAATCGGGCAGTCAGGGTTTTTCTCAAGTTTCAGCTCACGGAACTTCATGTTCCATGCATCAAAATGCAGCAGACGACCAACCAATGAATGCCCACCGCCAATAATAAGCTTTATAATCTCATTTGCCTGAATAGTTCCAATAATTCCAGGAAGAACCCCTATTACGCCTCCCTCCCCGCAGCTTGGAACAAGACCTGGAGGTGGCGGAGACGGATAAACACAACGGTAGCAAGGTCCTCGCTTTGCAAAATAAACGCTTACCTGCCCCTCAAACTGATAGATTGCGGCAGAGACATTGGGTTTGCCAAGCAAGACACAGGCATCGTTAACGAGATAACGAGTATTGTAGTTGTCTGTACCATCAGCAATCACATCATACTCCGCAAACAATTCAAGCGCATTCTCCTTTGTGAGTGCGAAATTGTGCATATTCACATTAACATAAGGATTAATGCGCTTGATTGCATCTCGTGCACTGGCAACTTTTGGTCTGCCAACATCGCGCGTACTATGGATAATCTGTCTCTGCAAGTTCGATACCTCAACGGTATCGAAGTCAAGCAAGCCGAGCGTTCCAACGCCAGCCGCAGCCAAGTACTGGGCAAGAGGGGCACCTAGCCCCCCAAGCCCAACGATCAGGACTTTAGCAGCCTTAAGCTTTTCCTGTCCGTCAACGCCGACTTCAGGCAAAAGCAGGTGGCGAGAATAGCGTTTTATCTCGTCATTTGAAAGCTCGGTGGTACGCTCGTCAGGAATAACGCTCTCGTCAACAGGGCTTCCACCCGCGATTGCTGGAATAAGCATAATCGTGTCACCGTCTTTTGTAGCTGAGTCAAAACCATTTAAATTCTTAATATTGGTTTCGCCCAAGAACACATTGACAAATGAACGAGGCTTTCCGTCCTCATCAAACAGAGATTTTTTTGAATCTGGGTAAGTTGCCACAAAATTCTGCAAAACCTCGCCTACAGTTCCCCCATCAAGGTCTATTTCGGATTTCCGATCCGTATAAGCACGGAGCGTTGTTGGAATCAATACCGTAACAGCCATATTGCCTCCTCATCAGCTAAACTTTTTCGTCTGCCAACTATTTTCTATATTTCTTCAAGCTCTTCAGCTTTGAAAACATTTTTATCCTGTACCTCGTCCCATACGAGAGTCCAGTTCTGAACATCCACGGATTTTGCGTTTTGAATGCTCGTAATCAAGAACGAATAAACAGGAACAGCATGGCTTCTGTCGTATTCGCTTGGAACGCTCGCACAATTCGGGTGAGAGTGATAAATACCGACTATCTCAAGTCCCTTTTTGCGGGCATAAAGCTCCGCACCAAGCATCTGCTCCTCGGTAATCAAGAAACGATGGTATTTCTCGCCATCGTCAAACTCATTCTCAATTGGACGAAGTTCCGCAGCGGTCTTTATACTGGTTATACCATCGATCCCAGTCTCATCAATCGTGCCGAAAATGATTCCACAGCACTCATTAGGAAATGTTCTTTCGCCGTGCGAACGAATATCAGCAAGAATATGTTTCGGAACTCTTATCATAGAGTGCCCTCCCATACAGGCTGGTCAAGATAACGGTATCCTGCATCGCAAAGAATCGTAACAATTACAGAACCATCAGGAGCCGATTTTGCAACTTCAAGAGCCGCAGCAACATTCGCACCAGAGCTGATTCCAGCAAGGATTCCATTTTCCCTTGCAAGACGATGAACCGTTTCGTATGCAGTCTCTGTAGATACAGGAATTATTTTCTCAACCAGCGACTCATCATAAATGCCAGGTCTCTCGGTAGACTCCAAGTGTTTGTTACCCTCAATGCCATGAAAAGGACCATCCGGCTGCATCAAAAAACTATGGACTTTAGGATTAAGCTCCTTCAAGCGTTTGCTCGTTCCTGTAAAAGTTCCTGTAGTTCCTCCGCCGGTAACAAAATGAGTGATTTTTCCATCTGTCTGCTTCCAAATTTCCTCTGCAGTAGTCTCATAATGAATACGAGGATTTGCAGGATTATTGTACTGGTCTGGATAAAAATAAATTTCAGGATTTTTCTTTACAATGTCCTGAACAAGGAAATACGCACCATCAGAGCCTTCAAGCGGGTCTGACTCAATAATCTCAGCCCCGTAAGCTTTCATCAGGTTCTTTCTGCCAGGATTTACGTTCGCAGGAATCGCAAGCTTTACTTTGAATCCGTATATTGCTCCAAGCATTGCATAGGCAATGCCAGTATTGCCACTTGTTGCATCAATCAAAATCTTATCTTTTGTGAGTTTGCCAGTCTTCAAGCCGTCAAGAACCATAGCCTTTGCTGCACGGTCTTTCACAGAGCCGCTTGGATTAAACAACTCTGCTTTTGCATAAAGAGAAACACGTCCATGTTCACTATTTATGCGATCAAGCAGAATAATAGGTGTATTTCCTACAGAATCAACAAAGTTCATATCTGCAACCTCCTTTAATACCTACCAACATACTAGGATAATAATACATTATAATTCCTATGTCAATAGTAGGTTTTATTTTTTAAGATTTTTTTTCTTTTACTTGCTAAATGTTGTAAAACAAAGCTTCGTCTGCTCCCCTTTCTTTTGATAGAACAACCTTTTTGCTGGCATCAAAACTCAGCTCTTGGTTCTTTACGCTTACACGGGTATTAG
>CADCRJ010000202.1 GCA_902803735.1 uncultured Spirochaetaceae bacterium | reverse complement strand
TTTCTGCGCATAGTTTTCTGAAATTTCTTTTTTCCATTCGGCAAATTCTGACGTTTTTTCGATTTTCTTTTTATCAGTTTCTTCGCCTATATAAGCAAAACCTGTATGATTCTTTATTATCTGCTTTTTTTCTGTTTCCCAGTCTGTGACTTTCTTTAAATAATCAGCTTCTTTTTTGAGTCGCTCTTGAATTGTAAGTTTCTTGCTTCTGATTTTTTCAGTTTGCTCTGCATTCCATTTTCGCAAGAACAATACAGAACTTTTTACACCTGCACCTGTCGCTGTAAAAGCTGTTTGTGGCATGGAAACAACGGCAACAATTCTGTACCATTCTTCAATGCTGTCGCGGACATATTGCATCGTGCTGTTAGTAAGGATTCCATCGGGAATTACAATGGCAAGGAATCCGCCTTCTTTCAAGAAATTATAATCCTGCTCAATGAACAAAACTTCTGTATTCTGGGTATCACGATTTTGAACCGCACTGTTCTTTGTATCAAGCCAGCTTACATCCTTGTTGCCGAATTTATATTGATGAAGATATGACTTTTCTGTCTGCTTAACTGCACTTCCAAATGGCGGGTTTGTGATAATGAAATCAAAGCTGTTTTCTTCAAAGCCCTTGTTATCTGTATTCAGCATAATATCATGTGCTGGTAAAAGTCCGTCCGAAGAAATTACATTTGTGTGTCCGTCATCATGAATAATCATGTTCATTTTGGCAGTGCGGGCAATCTGCTCGTTTATCTCGATTCCAAAGAGCTTTGTAGAAGCAAAATCATGCCAAAACTGCCAGTGTTCAATAGGTTCGTTTCCATTTTTATCATAAGGAATGAATTCATCTGCACGTTGGCGAACTTTATCCAACGCATAAAGTAAAAATCCTCCTGAACCGCAACTTGTGTCCAAAACTTTTGATTCTTCAGTAATAGGCAATGCTTCTACAATGAATTTTACGATTGGGCGAGGCGTAAAGTATTGCCCGAAATCACCACGGAAATATGATCCCATAAAGGTTTCAAAGGCTTTTCCCTTGCTGTCGAGGTCAGTTTTAGAAAGATTGATTCCTTCAAGATAGCCTACAACCATACGCACTTTTTCAGGACTTAAACGGATATTGTCTTTGAAAACTTCCCTGTCCTTGGTACGTCCTTCTTCATAAAGTGCAATAATGCGTTTGTACAACTCCTGCGTGATTTTATCTTCAAGAGCTGAGACTTGTTCTTGAGTAGCATTTTTTGGGCGTTCTATATCTATAATCTGAAAATCATAAGGTTCTCCAATCTTACGAGTCTTTTTGCGTTCATCCCAAATCTTGCAGAAAATCAGTTTGTCAAGCTCATCAAAGGCTTCTGACGGATTTAATTCTCCTCCAGCCCAAAGGGACTGATGAGCCTGTTTGAATCTGTTCGTCAGTTCGCTTTCCTCAATTTCTTCAAGTTCAAAGAACTGCTGTTTTATTTTGTTGTCACCAGCAACTTCGCCCTGTACAAGGCCGCCTTTCGCGTATTTGTATTTTGGAATTTCACGGCCAAATGGCGGAATGCTTGGAATGGAATTTTTTGTCTGATTCTCTTTGTTGATTAAAAAACAGGCATCTTTGATTTTTGAAGTTACCCAGATGCATTTAATTGTTCCGCTAAGAGCATAAGCATAACTTGCAGCCTGATTTATTGCCTGCTGGAATTCCTGCTCTGAAACTCCTGATTCTTTACATTCAACAACAATTATTGGCTTTGTACATTCGTCATCATCGTAAACAATTATATCGGCTTCTTTTGTTTCGCTGCCCATTGTTACTGGAACAAACTGACGGATTCGTTTTTCAGGGTAAGAAAAAGTAAAAACAAGCTTTAAAAAGGTTTCTGCTTGTACTTTTTCTTCAGGATTATTGTAATTTCGAGATTTTTTTTGATAATTATATGTGATTCGAGAATTATCTTCATTAAAGCTGATAATTCCTTCATGTACTCCTATTTCAAATAAATCCATTTTTTCCTCAAAAACAAAAAAATTGCCTGAAAAATTTGAAAGTTACTCCAAGATCAGACAGTTTTTATTATATATTATAAACAGATTTGATTCTATTTTCACTAACAAACTTTTCCCTTTGCACATTGTAACAAGTCCGCTTTTCCAATAAAATACAAGAACTATGAAAACTTCTAAATTCTATATCTCAACTTTGCGAGAGGCTCCAAATGAAGCCGTCATTGCAAGTCATAAGCTAATGCTTCGTGCCGGAATTACCAGAAAGCTTGGAAACGGTCTTTATACATATCTTCCTCTTGGATTGCGTTCATTGCGAAAGCTGGAGCAAATCATCCGTGATGAGTGGGATGCTTCTGGCGCGCTTGAATTTAAGCCTACGGTCATTGTTCCTGGAGAAATCTGGAAAGAGTCTGGCCGCTGGGAGACAATGGGCGCACAGATGCTCAAAGCAAAAAACCGCGGTGAGCAGGACATGGTAGTTTCTCCTACTGCGGAGGAAGCTTATACAGCAATAGTACGCGATGGTTTGTCATCATATAAGCAGCTTCCAGTTAATTTTTACCAGATAAACACAAAATACCGTGATGAGATTCGTCCTCGCTACGGCGTTATGCGTGGCCGCGAGTTCATCATGGCAGACGGCTACTCAATGAATGCGGATGATGAGTCCTTGGACAAGTCTTACAAAGATTATGAGGTCGCTTATTTCCGTATTTTCAAACGCCTCGGTCTTAAAATAATCCCTGTAAAAGCAGACTCAGGTGCAATGGGCGGTAGCGGTTCTGAGGAATTCATGGTTGAAAGCCCTATCGGTGACGATACGCTCATTATCTGCCCTAAGTGCGGTTATGCTGCCAACGCAGAAAAAGCTGCTTGTGCCCGTGATGTCGCTGTTAACAACGAGGGAAAGCCACAGGTAAAAACTGATTTGCCTTATGAGCTAGTTGAGACTCCTAACGTATTCTCTATTGAGGATATGGAGAAATTCTTTAACTCAACTCCAAAAATGTTTATCAAAGCATTGGTTTATCGTGTTATAAACTGCGGAATTGATTTGTCAAAGGCTCCTGGTAGCGAGAACCTTAAGCACGTTAAAGACCCTGCAGGCGATTACTACCCTCTTTCTTATGCTTGCGTACTTATCCGTGCAGACCTTGACGTAAATGAGGCAAAACTTGCTGCCGCTTTGAAGGCAAGTGAGGTTGTGCTCGCTGATGACGAAGAGGTACGTGCAATTTCTGGCGCGCCTCATGGTTTTGTTGGTCCAGTTTCTGTAAAAGCTCCTCTTATTGTTGACTATTCTGTAGTTACGACAAATGATGATGGTAGCTTTGAGGCTCAGATGCATGATGCAATCGCAGGTAGCGGCAAGGAAGGCTATCATATTAAGCACGTTGAGCCGCTCCGTGACTTTGTTCCGTTTATCAATACGGATGTTCGCCTTGTAAAGGCTGGTGACAAATGCGAGTGCTGTGGCGAGACATTCTATCAGAAAAAAGGAAACGAGCTTGGTCACATCTTCAAGCTTGGCAAAAAATACACAGAAAGCATGCACGTTACATTCCTTGGCGAGAACGGAAAGCCACAGGTTCCTACAATGGGATGTTACGGTATTGGCGTTGACAGAACGCTTGCTTCTATAATCGAGGCAAATAATGACGAGCACGGAATTATCTGGCCTATGTCTGTAGCGCCGTTCCAGGTTTGTATTGTACCAATAAAATACGAGGGTGCGATGAAAGAAGCTGCCGATAAAATCTATGCGGAGCTTGAAAAAGCTGGAATCGAGGTTCTCCTTGACGACAGAGCAGAACGCCCAGGCGTTAAGTTTGCGGATATGGAGCTTATTGGAATCCCGCTCCGCATTACTGTAGGCGACAAAAATCTTCCGAACGTTGAGTTTAAACCAAGAGCTGCCGAAAAAGCAGAGCTTGTTCCTGTAGAGGAAGTCAGCTCAAAAGCTGTTGAATTTGTGCGCAACGCACTTTCAGAACTTTCTGCTGACTAATTTTATATATGAGCAGCCGCAATCGAGAAATCCTCTGTTTGTGGCTGCTTTTTGCTTTTTATGGAGGGGAAAATGTTTTTTGGAAAATTAAAAAAAATACTTTCTTTTGCTGCTGTTTTGTGCAGTACGGCTGCAATCTTTGCGATTCCTGGTGTTTCTCCGTCTGTCCCTGATTCTTCTGGACAGTTCGTTTATTACAGGGATTACACTTTTACGCGTGAGTCATACATAGGAATCATGTACTATGATGAGTCTACTTATGGAATCCGTTACTTTTCGCCAGCAGATGTAAAAAACAGTCTGCCAGAGCTTTCTATGCTTGTTCTTATCACTATAGACCCGAATAAGACTAGCGGAGTTGAATTTACGGGCGAGAAGGTTGACCCATTCCCAAGCTCGCAGGATGAGACCGATATAATCAATTACTTGCACAGTTTTGTTTATGATTTGTTCCCTATGAGGCAAAAAGCAGGTTTGATTACTGGTAAAACAGAGCGTACAGAGGATTATGCTCAGTTTGGCGGAGAGGTAAAACTTGAGTATGACCCGATGATTCCTGTGCTGAATTTGCGAAAAATCACGACAGCAGACAAAAAGACTGCTTTGCTTGCCGTTACAGGCGGGCAGCTTGTCTCTTCTTCTGATACAAGTTTTGTAGATTTTAAGGGAATGCCTGATAAGATTGCTGATAAGTCGCACTCATTTAAGCCAAACAAAAAAGCAAAAGCTAGTGTAGTTCCTATTGAGACAGAGGGGCTTCCAACGCAGTCTGTTAAGATAGACTCTCAGTGGGAGCAAAAAAGTGCGGGGCTTTGGACGCTTGGCAATGAAGCAATGCTTTCTG
>CADCRJ010000201.1 GCA_902803735.1 uncultured Spirochaetaceae bacterium | reverse complement strand
TCACAAAGGTCATCAATAAAGACTTCCGCTTTTCCTCCGTATTCATGGGAGATATTCTCGGCTATTTCTTTTACGGTATTCTTCATTTTTTCTCTGATTTGTGGGCTAAAGGCTCTTATAGTACCTTCGAGTTCAGCCTCGCTTGCAATTATATTGTAGGTGGTTCCTGCCTGAAATCTTCCAATTCCTATCAAAGCTCCCTCTATAGGATTTACAAGGCGGCTCACAACTGTCTGTAGCTGTACGGCGATTAAAGAAGCAATGAAAAGAGCGTCTGTTCCATCTTGTGGGTGTGTTATATGTGCTGATTTTCCTAAAATCCGTATTTTGAAGCGGTCGCAGCTGGCCCAGTCAGCCCCTTCTTTTATTCCGACTTTTCCAACATCCAGGGATGATTGAAAATGGATTCCGAAACATCTGGTCACGCAGTCAAGGGTGCCACTTTCGATAATGTCTCTTGCGCCTTTGCCTATTTCCTCTGCTGCTTGGAACGCTAGTATTACCTTGCCGTTTATTTTATTTTTATGGGCAAGAAGAATTTTTGCACAGCCAAGCAAGGCTGCTGTATGCCCGTCGTGACCGCAAGCGTGCATTATGCCGTCAAAGTTGCTTTTATAAGGTACATCATTTGCTTCTTGAATTGGGAGTGCGTCTATATCAGCTCGTAAAAACAGCGTTTTTCCTGTTTTGTCAGAATTAATCTCTGCAATTACGTTTGTTTCTCCAACTCTACGGGGGGCGAGTCCGAGTTTGTTAAGTTCCTCTTCAATTTTATTGCACGTAAGGAATTCTTTTAGCCCCAGCTCTGGATGTGAATGAAAAAAATTGCGAAGTTCAACCATATACGGTTTTAGTTCAGTTGCTTCTTGTAATATCGTCATAAAAATACCTTTTTTTTGATAAAATTACCTATTGACATAGTAGGTTATTAAGAGTATAAATATTTTATCATAAACAAACCTAGTATACCAGTAGGAAAAATAAACTTATGTCTGTATTTATAGAACTAAAAAATGTTTATAAAACTTTTGTTCAAGACGGAAAGGCTTTCAACGCAGTTGAGGACGCTTCCGTGTCGATTGAAAAAGGCGACATTTTTGGAATCATTGGTTTTTCGGGGGCAGGAAAGTCCACTCTCGTTCGCACGATAAACCTTCTTGGGCGCCCGACTTCAGGAAGCGTCACCGTCAAAGGAAAAGATTTTCTCGCACTAAGCCAGAAAGAGCTTCGTGAGGAGCGAAAAAAAATCGGAATGATTTTCCAGCACTTCAATCTTATGAAAAGCCGAAATGTTTTTGACAATGTTGCTTTTCCGCTTAAACGCTCAGGTCTTACAAAAAAGCAGATTTCCGAGAAAGTGCATTCGCTTCTGGAACTTGTCGAAATCGACGATAAGGCAGAAAATTTCCCAAGCCAGCTTTCTGGCGGACAAAAACAGCGGGTTGCAATTGCCCGCGCCCTTGCCAACGAGCCGGACATTCTTTTGTGCGATGAGGCGACAAGCGCACTTGACCCGACCACGACAAAATCAATCCTTAAACTTCTCAAAAAACTCAAAGACCAGCTGGGGCTTACGATTGTGATTATTACTCACCAGATGGAAGTAATCAAAGAAATCTGCGACAAGGTTACGGTCATGGAAAAAGGCCGAATTGTCGAACAAGGCGATGTTTTTTCTATCTTCGCAAATCCAAAGGACGAAGTGACCAAGCGATTCATCCGCTCGACATCAAATCTTTCAAAAGTCGAGGAACTGATTGCAGAAGATTCGCCCGTGGTACACCTAGAAAAGGACGAAAAACTCGTGCGATTCACTTACATAAAGAAAAATGTTTCCGAGCCGCTGATTTCGGCAATTTCAAGACTGTATGAAGTGACGATAAACATCATCTTCGCGGAGATTGAAATCGTGCAGGACGCACCAATCGGCGGAACTGTCGCAATTGTAAGCGGAGAAGCGACAACGATAGACCGTGCGTTGAAGCATATCTCAGCTTTGGATGTTGGAGTTGAAGTTTTGAAAACGGGAGGAG
>CADCRJ010000200.1 GCA_902803735.1 uncultured Spirochaetaceae bacterium | reverse complement strand
TCTGGAACATAGAGAAAGGACAATTTGATTTTGAGCCTCCTTTTTGGCAAACTGTCACGAACACAAACCTGAAATGCGACTCTGAAAACAGGCTGCTTTATTCTTCGTGGCTGCACACATCGGGCGTGATGACTTATTACATCTATGAGTTTGCGGACGGCAAGTACAAAGAAAAGGCGGCTTTGTTTCACAACATTGAAACTGGGCTGTATTCTTATGAATTCAACTGGAATCCTGAAAAGGAAGACGGCGGAATAAACTGGTTTTCTTACGAGGAGCTTTCAGCGGAATGGAAGCGAGTGCTTGAGTTTGACGGCTTTGATTTTTGAGGAGAAAAAAATGAAAAATCCGCAGGTTCCGATACGAAATATTGTAATTTCATTTATTATTCACGCACTTACAGTTGCTATATTCTATTGCTTGTTTATTGCTGGCTGGGAATTCTTGGAGCATTTCACGAATCATTCCATACACGGAAAACTTTCTGAAGGACTTGGTTCTTATCATAGCTTTATTTTGTTTGCCATCGTAGAACTAATCCTTACCTTTATTCCCGCTCTCAAATGGAAAATCCCCTTTATCGCTCTGTATGCTGTTTTAATGTTTTTGCAGTGGTTTGGACTTCCTCCGTATTATACTCCCTACAGATTCTTGTATCATGCCGTTCTAGGAACAGCTCTTATGATTTTTACGGAAGTTATAATAAAACATGCTGTGAAAGTGAGGAAAATATGAATTTTGTGAATTTGAGAAAAAGCACAGTTTTTGCGTTCATTTTGCTTTTTGCACTAACAGCGGCTTTCGCGGATAAAGCCAGATTTTACCAGAACGGCTATTGGAAGCCACAAAAAAAATACACTTGGCTTGCCGGCTTCATCGATTTTGAAAAACTCCGTGCCTTCAACTAGCGCACGGGCGGGCGCGGGTCATAGGCTTGTCCGCCTTTTTTGTGGTATGATGGGGGAAAGGAGGAAATATGGTACGATTTCATATCGACGAAAACCTAAAGCAAAAACTTTTTTTACATCGTTTTACAAGAAAGCTGATTAGCGAGTCGGAAAAAGCCTTGAACAGCCCTGAATGGACATTCGACGGCTCGCCGCTCAGAAACACCTACAGGCTTTCGTTCCTTTATGGATTGTTTGCTTTCGATTATCTGCTTGGCTTGATGGCGGCTTTAGTTCCTGTTGCTATTATCGTGGTGTTTCTTGTGTTTATGGATGTGCTTATGTATCATGCTTTTTTGACTTTGCTTCTTCCTTTTTTGCTTGTGGCGAGCTTGATTGCAAGTATAATTCTTATTCCAAAAAAATTTGACAAGCGCAGACTCGGGCAATTCGAGCTTAGAGACGATGCGATTGAGATGAAAGAAAAGATAGAGGCTTCCTTGGAAAGCGGCACGATGCTTAGTGAGGACAGGCGGGCTTTCTTGGAGAGCGCGGCAGAATTCCTTGGTATTGCCATCAAAGAATTGAGCTGGGTTGATACAAGACGCAGGCTGTGAGTAAAGGCGGGCTCGGGTGATGAAAAAGCTATTTCTGTTCATTCTCGGCGTGTGGACATTTTTAGGAACGCTGATAACGCCAATGGCATTGTTCTTTCTGTTTCTCTGTATGACGGGGCTGGTGTATCAGTATGACGGCACTATGGATGAGGGAACGGCTTTTTTTGTGGGGGCTTTGCTTCTGTTTTTTTGGCTTGCATTCGTTCTGTTTCCCTCGCTTGCATTTTTCAAGCGGATAAGGCAAAGCCAAAAAGGACTGAGAATGATTTGTTTTTGTGCCTTATCAGTGGCGTTTGTTTCTGGGATAATTTTAGTGTTGTATGATTCAATCCGCACTTTTTCGGCATAACTTTGCTAAAATCGGGAGGAAATCACAATGAAAAAGATATTTCTGATTCTGTCGGCGGCGGTCGTGCTGTCGGCGCTTGCGTGGGCGGACACGAGCCGCTTCTATGAGGGCGGCAAGGTCATCGACACAATGTATGTCGATTCAGCGGAAGGCTTGCGCGTTCGGGATAAGCCGTCGCTAAAATCAAATCGCCTCTGCGCTCTTCAGCACAGGCTTCCTGTCAAAGTCGTGGCAATCGGCAAAGAAGAAACGATTGACGGAATAACTGCGCCTTGGGTTGAGATTTTGATACCAAGCTACGAATGGAAAAATAAAAACATTCAGGAGTTCGGTTGGGCCTTCGGCGGATATCTGAGTACAAAACAGCCTGAATTTCAGATTCCACAAAACAAAGAACAGCTTACAAAATATCTTGAAAGTTCATTCTGGTATTTGAATTGGGAATATGGTGGAACTGGTGATTGTCGCTATGGATATTTTGAAAACGGAAAAATTTATGCCGTGGAACAAAATTGGAAAAAATCGAATTATTACTTGAATGAAATGAAATATATGTCAACATTCAGCGCAGTTTCTGGCAAAAAATATTATTCGGATGAATATTCATTCTGGATGGCACCGTCTGTATATGAAAAGGATAAGGTTCAGCAATTTTTATTAAAAAAAGGAACATTTGAAATCACGAATATTGATGATTATTGGTTTACTAATTATGGCTCTGTATATGATGACGATTTCGTATGGGAGTTTATAGCGAACAGAATTTTTCTTGGAAAACTGGGGAGTGGTGTAATTTTTGATTCTTCAGAAATGTTGTACAACAAAAGAATGTATGCAATCATTAAAGGCAGAAACGCAATACAGTGGTTGGCTGATGAAAATGCGTTAACAGATGATTTTGCCAAAAAGTGTATTGAAATGGGGCTTAGTGCAGATGAAACTCCATATTCTGATTGTTATAGAAGTTTTTGGAATCCAATCATGGCGGAGCACCAGAAAAAAGCCGGCGCGATGAAATAACGGAGAAATCACAATGAAACTAAAGAAAATCATCATCGGAATTCTCTCGGCGATATTGCTATCTCTTTCAGCACACGCGGAATTTGACGACAACATTCGCATTGAAGCTGGCTCTTTCTGCCTGGACTTTGGCTGGGGACTCACTTATACGCCAGAAACGCTCGACAACAGCAAGTCGATTTTTCCGCTCTTGAAGTTCGTTGAAGAAAATTACGATGACTTAAAGACCGTCAAAAAATATATTCTGAGCGAAATCTTAAAAAAATCTGACCAAAACGGTGATTTTTATGAGCTTTGGGTTCAAGAATCCTCTGAAGAAACATTTGAGAGCGTTGAAAATGCTGACCTCAAAAAATACCGCGTAAAAAGCGAGGCTGAAGCCGTTCAAATCTTGCTTGAGCGAGTTGCTTCTTGCGTAAAAACGGTAAAGCCGCTTAAAAGCAAAATGCTTACGCTTTATCTTGTGGCACGGAAGTTCGAGCGGGAATCCAACGAGCCAAGCTGGACTGGA
>CADCRJ010000199.1 GCA_902803735.1 uncultured Spirochaetaceae bacterium | reverse complement strand
CTCAGAAAATTGTGCAAAGATTGTATCATCGTTTTTTGTTAGCGTTTGAAGGATTGATTTACGCTTTAAGCTTTCTTCAATTCCTGTGTCTGCCATTCTTAGCGAATGTTTTGCATACTCCTCGATTTTGGAAATTTGCATATAAAAATCATTTATGATTTTTTGCATCTGTTGTTCTTTTGAGGTAAACGCTTCTGATTTTTCAAATGAAGAAAGAAATTGAATTCTATCTGCTTGTTTTTCTGGCTGAGCCAAAAAACTTTCTATTGATTCTGTCTTAAATCCAGGAATTTTAAGTGACGACGCTGAGAACGAGAAAGATTCTATTTGCTGGTTTTCTGTCGTCTGGCTTTCAAACCACCATGCAAACATTTTCATGCGATTGTCTGTAAGAATCTTGTTTCCTGCATAATCCGTGTCCCATTGCATGTTTGCCCCGAACAATGCTGAGACTCCTGCCGTCTCTGCGGTCTTTGCCCTCGTGGATGTGGTATGAATCTGTTCCTCAAAGGTAGAGCCGCGGATATGTGTCTCTAAGCTTGGAAATCCCAAATCCAGCCCGCCGCAGTAAATCCTGCTTGCACCAGCGAGCTTTGCAAAATCCCATGCCGTTGTTGAGACTGAGCCGCCAGAAGTAAGCTCGCCTTTTATTCCGAGCTTGGATTCAAAATACTTTGCGAGCGGAAAAAATGACGAGAACAGTATTATTTCCTTGCATTTGAACCTTAGGGCGGGCGGGTAAGTTGTTGCATCAGTAATAAGAACGCTTGAAGGAGAGCTTAATCCCGCGATGTGCCTGTAGGCATAATACTGCGGGTCTCCTAGCACTATGAAATCTGGCTCTACGCCAGTCCTAAGGCAAGCCCTAAGCGATGTGTCAACGGCAACGACGATGCTGCGTTTTTTTATTTCAGCGAGATGCGGCAAAAGATTTGCTAGGCTAGGACCTGCAGCAAGAATTACAAATGGCAAGTCTTTTGGACATTTGCCTTTGTAGTGGTTTACGCCGTCTTTCTGAGCCAATGCAGGAAGGTTCTTGATAGTGTTTCTTTTCCATAATGGAGAAAAACGTCCCCATGTCGCAATGTTTATTGTGTTTTTACGGCTGTTCCTCTCAATTTGAGAGTTTAAGGCTGTAAAATATGGAAGTGCATGTTGTATGTGCGTAGGCTGTGCAATTACTGCGCATTGTTCTATACCGCCGCATTGCTCAATTAATGAAACCGCTATGTCTGCACCTGTGGCAAGTGCGATTATGCAGTTTTTTGCTGTAAGAACTGGTGTCCAGTCTGTTGTGGCAAGGGCTGTAAAAAAATATCGTGGGTCTGGCTCAATTATAATGAGAGTGTCTTCCTTGAATTTTTGTGCGTATGCAATGGCTGTGTAACCAAGCCCGCACCCAAAAAAAGCGCAAGTATGGATTTTTTTTGCTGGGTTGTTCTTTGCCGATTCAGCTGCCTGTTCCGCTTCCCTTATCGGATTGTACATAGAATGCAATAGCTTGCCGTTGTCCTTTGCGGTTTTGTTTCCTTGCCTTGATTCTATTATCTCGAGAGGGGCTTTTAGCTCTTGTGGCAAGTCTTCGCTTGCTTTGCTGATTCCAAATAAATCTGCGAGCGAAGCGAATCTTTCTATAAATAGGGAGATATTTTTATTCCAAATAGAGTTCAATTTCCATGTTCTCCGAGAGGGGAGTGCCTGCTGGCGGTTGTTGGTCTTTTACCCATCCATCCCCGTTTACTTTGATGTTTATGTCGGTTCTGTTCATAAGAGGAAGAATCTGCCTTTTTGCCATTCCTTTGAAATTTGGAACCTTGTTTTTAATTTCTATTGGTGTGTCACCTGCAATCTCAATTACGCCAGAATGTGCAAGACTTGCCGCATTCTTGCGGCTCATTCCCAGATTGTCGATTATTACGTTTGCAGCCTGGTTTATGACAGGTGCTACGATACGACCAGCATAAGTTTCGCCCTGTGCCTTTTGTATGACGATATACAGTATGATTTTTGGGTCTTCAACAGGAAAAACCGCAATACAGTTTGAGAGAAAGTCCGTGGAGCTGTAGCCTCCGTTTACAGGGTCTGCCATCTGAGCTGTTCCTGTTTTTACGCCAATTGAAACGTCTCCGATTTTTGCCCTTATTCCAGTTCCTGTCTGGGCAACGGTTTCCATGCAGCTTAGAACGTAGTTCGCTGTACTTTCTTTTAGCACTCTCTGCTTTAGCTCTGGATAGTGCGTATATTCTTCGTTACCGTCTCTGTCAACAATCTTTTTGATGAACGTGAGCTTTACTGGAACTCCTCCGTTTGCAATAGCCGTTGCCGCCTGTACCATCTGTATCGCACTGACAGTAATTTCCTGTCCGATTGCGATTGTTGGCTTTGAGCGGGCAGACCACAACCGGTCGCTGGTGTTTCTTACAAGTCCGCTGGTCTCGCCAGGAAGCTCGATTCCTGTCTTGCTGCCAAAACCGAACGCACGGAGTTTGTTCAGAAACACTTCTGACTCGATTTTATCACTCATTTGTGCAAGTGCATCGTTACATGAGTATTTGAGGGCGTCTCTTGCTGTTTCCCAGCCGTGGTGGTCAAGACAAGTGATACGGATTCTCTCGCCTGTGTTTGTACGCTTTTCGTAGATTCCGTCGCACATAAAAATGTCGTCTTTTGTTATTGCTCCTGTATCAAGGAAGGATGCGACTGTAAAAATCTTGAAAACAGAGCCAGGCTCATAACTGTCTGTTACAGGTCTGTTCTTCTTTTCTTCTTCGGTCGAGTATGAATATTCGTTAAGGTTTGCGGATGGAAGACTTACGTAAGAGAGAATCTCGCCAGTCTTTGCCTCTGCCGCAATCAGCATGATATTTGCAGCCTGAGTCTTTTCCATGGCTTCGCTTGCAACTTTTTCAAGCTCGTATTGAAGATTTGCGTCTATTGTGAGATAAATCTTTTTTTCTGAATTTATCGGTTCTCCGTCTGTATTTGTAGGCGAGAGATAATTTTGCATAGAATACTCTATTCCTGCGAGTCCATTGCCGTCATTTCCGACAAAGCCTATAAGCTGTGAGGCTAGTGTATTCTCTGGATAAACGCGGCCATGCACTTTCTCAAAATTGACTGCACCAAGAAAACCATTGCTACGACAAAGGCTTCTAAGCGAATTGTAGGTATCATCGTTTATTTTCTTCTTTATATAAACAAAGGAGCGGGAGGCGTTTGCTTTTATGTGCGAAAGAACAGTATTTTCGTTCTCTCCGATTTCTGGGGCTATAATCCTTGCGAACTTTTCT
>CADCRJ010000198.1 GCA_902803735.1 uncultured Spirochaetaceae bacterium | reverse complement strand
GTCGAACAATGCATAGAACTGCTTTTTGAAATCCGCCGCAGAAGATTTGAGCATAATCTTTGAATTCTCTTCCTGAACTTTCTTAAGCTCCGCAACACCGGTGAACGGAATCACCTTGCCCTTGTACAAAAGGCGGATGTCGTCCAAACAAGTGTCATCGTATTTAGAGCCTTTGTAGACATCAGTAATTTTAATTGTGATTGTCTGGGCTGTCTGAGGAAGAGAGAATTTGATTGACTGCCAATCAGGCTTGTCGTCTTCGAGAGTGTATTCTTTTTGCTGGAAATGCTCTTTTGCAACCTGAGTGAGAACGATTGACTTAACGCGGTTGTTCTTTTTGTAATAATCCTTTGAGGCAAAGCCGTTAACAATCTGGAATTCATCGAAGCTCACAGGCTCATTGAATTCCACGGTGATTGACTCGCCGATTCCGCTGCCGTTTTTGTCGGCCTCACACCAAGTTGAATTGAAGTCTCCGTCAAGGATATTGATTGGAGGGTAAAGATATTTTCCGTCAAACTGAGCCTCAACAAGCTCACTGGTTGCGACAACAGATTTTACCTCCGCTTTGTCGGTCTGAGCCATGAACCAGGCAGTAGCCGCTCCTTTTTTGGAATCCGCACAGCTCTTTTTTGCAGCAGCAGATTTTTTTGGAGCCGCAAAAGCAAGCGAGCCAATCGCAAAAATCACAAAAATAATCTTTTTCATAAACAACCTCCAATTTCAGCATTCATACTAAATATTTCTATGCTTTACATCACAATGACGATCAAAAGCGAGCTCATCTATCTCGCACTCAGAAGGGACTGTAATAGTTTTTAGCTCACCGCAACCTGAAAAAGCATTTGGAGCAATATACATCAGCCCCTCGCCCTGTACTATAACTTTTTTGAGTTTTGTACAGTTTTCAAAAGCCCCGCTGTCAATTGATTGTACGCTTGAAGGCAAGATAATCTCTTCTAGCGAGCTATCAAACATAAACGAGCCTCTGCCAATATAAATGACCGAATTAGGAACAGAAACCTTTTTCAAATTTCTCATATTAGAAAGACTGTTCCACGCCAAATATTTTGTTCCGTTTTCAATTTTAACAGTTTCTTTTTCTAAATCAACAGAAAAAAGCAATGATTTTGCATTCGTATTAAAAACAAGCCCGTCTTTTTGCTCATAAACAGGATTTGAAAACAATAAATCCAATGTTTTTTCACCAAAAGAATCTTTTGCAACTTCTATCAAGAAATCTGGCAATTTTAAAGGATTAGAAAAAAGCGAATCACAATTAAGAAAAGCTTTTGGTGCTATAACCCTAAGTTTTGTAGGGAAATTAATCTCCCTAAGATTTGTACAACCAGAAAAAGCCCCGAGATTAATCTCCTGCAAGCTTTTTGGCAGCACAATTTTTTTTAGGTTCGAGCACTCAGAAAAAGCATAATTCCCGATATAGTCAACACCTTCGGGAATTATAACTTCCTCAATGAATTTATTACGAGAAAAAGCATCATCGCCTATTGCGACGACTTCAGGAACCGTCGCAACAGGCGAAGTGCCTGTATAAGCATTTAAGAACGCTTCTTTCTCTGATGTTTGAAGTATATCAAATTCACTCATTATCAGAATAAATCTTCCATGCCGTAAAGTTTACCAGCTGCAAGCTCTTTGCTCTGCAATTTTGCGCACAGCTTTTCAAGTGCTACAACTGCACCATTTGCAAGCCCCTCTCTATTACGAACACGATGAGTAAGCTCAATTGAATCAGCCGCACTATCAAAGAAAACGGTATGTGTTCCTGGAACGAAACCGCATCTAGTGCTTGAAACATGAAGCTCGTTTGCTTTTGGGCGTTCATGGAAAGCATCCATAACCATCTCGGTCTTTGCTGGATTTCCTTTCATAACGCGGCGAGCAATTTCAAGGGCTGTACCACTAGGGCTATCAGCTTTCTGATTGTGGTGCATTTCCCAGAGAGCAACATCATACTCGCTATACTCTGCAAAAAGCTTTGCGGCTTCTTCTACAATTTTATAGAAAGTATTTACACCAATTGAGAAATTAGACGAACGCATAACTGTTCCGCCGCTTTTTGCTGCAAGAGCAGCAATCTCTGCCTCGTGTGCGCCCCAACCTGTAGTACCACAAACAACAGGAATTCCAAGAGGAATAAGTGCGGACAAATTGCTGATAACAGCCGTTGGATGGCTGAACTCAATAACGCCGTCCGCGTTGCTGTCTTTTATAGCTTTTGCAAGAGCAGCTCCGTCACCAGCAGGAATCAAAACCTGAGCATCTTTTGCAACAGTATCAACTGTAACTGCAAGCTCATGTCCCTTTGCCTTAAGACAGGTTTCAATCATGTGCCCCATCTTTCCGTATCCAACTAATGCAATTCTCATAAAATTCCTCTACTTTCCAAAGTATGCGCCGTGCAAAATCTGAACAACGCGATTAACGTCATTATTCTCAACAAGCATACTGATATTAACTTTGCTTGCACCCTGAGAAATCATCAAAACATTGATTCCCTCTTTTGACAAAGCGGTAAATGCGTCTGCAAGAATTGAGCTGGACTGTGAAGCATCACAGATAACAGTTACAATAGCCTTATCTTTCTTTACATGAACATCTGCAACTTTTGAGACATCCTCAATAAGCCCTGTCAAATCTGCCTTTGTATTTACAGTAAGAGAAACTGAAACTTCTGACGTCGCAATAACATCAACGGAAATATCCCATTTAAGGAACTGATTGAAAATATGAGCAAGGAAGCCTGCCGCACCAAGCATACGGCTTGACTGAATATCTATCAAAGTAACGTTTTTTACGCTCGTGATAGCAACTACGCGAGGGCGAGCTCCGCTGTGTTTTTCTACAATGATTGAGCCAGGACTCTGAATATTGTAGCTGTTCTTTACACGAACAGGTGTACCAGTCTTTCGGCAAGGAACCATTGAGCGAGGATGAAGAACCTGAGCACCGAACATTGCAAGTTCCTGAGCTTCTTCATAAGTTACTTCGTGAACCGGACGAGCCTCTTTTACGATTCTTGGGTCTGTCGTCAAAATTCCGTCAACGTCTTTCCAAGTCTGGATTTCCTCAGC
>CADCRJ010000197.1 GCA_902803735.1 uncultured Spirochaetaceae bacterium | reverse complement strand
TTTTTCGGGATTGAGCACATTCGTTGTCGTGCTCATTTGGGTTCCCGCTGGGAGTTGCTTTCTGCGTATTTTACTTTTTGAAACTCGGTATTCGACTTAGTAACACATTAAATCGAAAAGTCGATTTATGCAACAAAGGAATGATAATGGGTGTATTTGAAAATAAAAAGGCTCTTATAATAGGCGGTTCTGGCGGAATTGGTGCGGCAATTGCAAAAAAACTTGCTTTGGGCGGTGCTGAGCTTACGATTCATGGGGGACATAAAAGCAATAAATTTGATTCTCTTGTGGATGAATTGGAGAAAATTTCTCAGAAATCAATAAAAACGATAATTTATAATTTTTTTCCGTATACTTTTGATGAGCTTTCCGAATCAAATCTTTTGCAAGAAGTGAAAAGTGCCGATATAATATGTATATGTTTTGGACCTTTTCTTCAAAAAAGGCTTGATGTAATGACATTGTCAGACTGGAAAAGCTGTTCACTTCTTGATTATGCTCTTCCGGGGCTTTTAGTTTCTTCCGCATTGCCAAATATGATGCAGAAGAGATGGGGTCGCATACTTGTCTTTGGAGGAACAGGCACCGAGCATCGTAAGGAATTTTTGACGAATGCGGCTTATGCAGGTGCGAAGGCAGGGCTTGGAACTCTTGTCCAGTCTGTTGCCGCTTGTTATGCTGATTACGGTATTACCTGTAATGCCTTGTTGCCAGGATTTACAAAAACTGAGTATACGGGGGCTTCCGATAAAATCCTTGAGAAAAAAATGCCGCTCGGAACTTTGATTTCGGCAGAGTCCGTCGCAGACGCAGCGTTTTTTTTGCTTTCCAATCCCGATTTGAACGGTGCTATGCTTCGTATTGATAGGGGCTGGAGTCCGATAAAGGATATTGTTATAGAAAATTAAAGCGATTATTTAGAGATAATCGAGTTTTAATTTGACATGATAACAATAATTATAGTATGATTTAATAGATTTTAAATATTCATCATAGGTAGAGTTTCTTTTTTACGGTAGGAGAAATATGGGTAACAATAATAACTTAGTTCCTGGTTTTAATGACGAAAAAGATGACAGTCTTAAAATCAATCTTGAAAAACTTACAGATGTTGATAATGGTCTTATTGTATATTTAAATGGATATATCGATACCTATAATTCAAGTTTTTTCCAAAAAAGGATTTCTAAAATTGTAGAGGCAGGTTTTATAAACTTGGTATTTAACTGTGCTTCTTTGAATTATGTTTCTTCAACAGGTATTGGTTCTTTTACCGCTTTCTTGAAGATGATAAAGCCAAAGGGCGGAGATGTCGTGCTTTTGGAAATTCAGCCAAAAGTTTACGAGGTATTCCAGTTGCTGGGATTCTCTCAGTTCTTTAATATAAAGGATTCTATGCAGGATGCCGTACAGTTCTTTAAGCAGGGTACGCCAGTTGCAGAAAGTTTGTTCCCAAAAATCTTTAGCTGTCCTGTTTGCTCTAAACGCCTTAAGGCTACAAAAAGCGGACGCTTCCGTTGTTCTGAGTGCAAATCAATTCTTGCAATTGACCAGCAGGGACAGGTTTTCTTGGGCTAGTTAGCTTTAATAATTATTGTAAATCTTGTGAACGCAGCTTTTTTAAGCTGCGTTTTTTTTATCCACAGTAGTTAATCCACAACTATTAATCCACAGTGTGGATAACTTGTGTAAAAAATGGGAATTCAAGTGTAAAACTATTTCGCCAAATAAATTTTGTTATTATTGAAAAATTTATTTGAAAAAAAATTGTTGTTTTAACTTATTTTAAGTCTATATTATATAAGAAATTAGAATATTATTAAAATTTTGTTGCATTTTTTATTTAAGAATTTTTATTAAATTCCGAAAATTCGCAAATTCACAAAATTTGCAAAAACCTGTGGATAACTTGTGGATTTAAGTTTGATTTTATTAATTTTGTCATTTTTGTTATGAATTTTGTTATGAAAAACGCCGAAATTAAACTGAAATGAAAACCTCTCTATCTTTTTTGATTTCGTATATTTTGGTATGTGTCGCAGGAACTTTGCTGTGTGCAAGCTTCTTTATGTTTGTAAAGGAACTGTCTTATTTTATAGTAGGGCAGACACTACCTTTGTTCTCATTGGATTTTTTCCTGCGAGGTGTTTTCTATTCCTTCCCAGGTGTCTGTATGGTAACGCAGTTGCTTTTGGTGCTTTACATTATACGACATCCTGCGAATCATTTTTTCCCGCTGATAACTTATACTATTTTAGCTATAGTTTCATGGGCTGTCCTTATTCCTTGCAACTTCAAGCTCTTTGACGCTTATGAGAAAGTTGCTGACTCAGGGAGCGTCAAAACTGTTTTATCCACAGATTATTTTAGGGAAGACTGTGGCGGAGTTTTCTATTATTCCTGCGTAAGGAACTCTGAACGTGCGGACGGTCTTTTTATCGACACAAAGGGATATACGGGCGAGAATTCTGCCGTAGTGCCTTTTGTCGATGCTGTAATCCCAGAGAACAAATCCTTGGAGTTTTCTGATGTTCTTATAAAAAATGCCGTAAAAACGCCATCTATGATTTCGTACCCGGTTCATCTGTACAAGGCTTTCTTTGAGAAGGCTCGTAAGTGCTGGAATACGGGAATTCTTGCATGGATTTCATTCGCTTCTGTTGGGCTTGCGATTGCTTCTCTGTATGGGTTGCAGTTTTTCAGCTCTTGGCGATTGCTTAACTCGCTGCTTATTTTTGTTGCTGGGGCAGGGGTTCTTTTCTTGAACTCGCTTTTTTATGAGGAGGGGCGTTTTGAAAGGCTTTCTTCGCTCCTTTCTGACGGCATTTTAGCGAAGATTCCGCTGGATAATCCTCTTGTTGTTTTGTTGAATTTCCTTATTTTTGTTATTTGTCTTGTATATGGTATTATTATGGGATTAGTGAGAAGCAAAAAGGAAGATTCCGAAGAAGTGTAGCTGACGGGTTTTTGAGGAGATAAGTGCTATGAGAAAAATGATAGGAATTGTTACAGGTTATTCGCTGTTTTCTTTTATTGTTTGTATTGTATATTCGTTCGTAAGAAAACAAGTTCCTGAGTTGCTTCCTGGTGAGACAAACGTATATTTGTTCCGTCAGTCAGTCCTACTTTTCTTTAATTTTTTGCCGTCATTGCTTTGCAGCGGTTTCTTGGTTGGCTGTTCCATCTCGTTCAGCAAAAAATCTGAAAAAGTAAGAATCCGTTTTTCTGCGGTTATGATGGAGAGCCTTAAATCTGTAATTTTGACATCTATTTTCTTTGTTTTGATTCTTGCCTTTGTCGTTGAGGTTCTTACGCCTTTTGTAGTTGCAAAGCAAAAGCATTCGGAGTCTGCACCTTCTCTTTATAGGGAATTCTTGGAGCTTGGAAAAAAATGCTATGAGAGTGGGCGAATGACACTTGCCGCTGAATATGCTAACAATGCAAAAATCTTGTATCCAAAAAGCGAAGAGGCGACTATTTTGCTCGATTTGGCAGATGCAAACGCAAAGTCACAGATTCAGATAGGTTTAGCTCAGTCCCTTCCTGTGGAGGATGGCATTGAATCAGCGGCTCTTATTGCAGAGGATGCTGAAAATGATACAGAGAGCAAAGAGTCTTCTGGGCAGGAAGTTTTGACAAAGGAATCTGTGACGAGCTTTATTAAGCAGTCAGAGGAGGCTGCCCAAGCTGGTGACTGGTTCAAGGCTCATTATTATGCGATGAAAGCCGTTGAGTATGGTAACGATAAGGATATAAATCTTGATTCAGCCAGAATTCTTGCGGCAGAAGCTTGGAACAAGCTTTTGGAGCCAGTTGCTGCCAATGTTGACAGCAAAATCTTTGATGCAAAACGTGAAGCATATTTTAACTTTGTACGTGGGGATTATTTAAAGGCTTATTATCAGTTTGCAGCTATAGCAAATATGCTTGAAAGAGTATCTGAAGACCAGGATGTAGAGCAATTTCTCAAAATTTCAAAGAACGCAATACAAAAACAATGCTTCTTCCTTGATGAGATTGAGAATCTTCGTTGGGTTGATTTGATGAGGAACATCTATTTTACGATTCTGCATGATGACGGAAGCCGGGACGTTGTCTTTATAAGAGGCATTGCTCCGATAAAGGACTCTGGTAAGATGGTTCAGTATCTGCGAGGGCTTACGATTTATACCTATGCTGCGGACGGAAAATTTATAAAATCGGTGTTTACGTCTTATGCTAAAATGTTGTCAGAGCCTGTCGATATGTTTGACCCGCTGGCACAAACAAAATATGGTATAAAGACTGAGTACAAGTCTGTTCCGTACATTTTGCTGAAAGGAATTGACAGGCTTGATAATAACAAGGTGATTTCACCGTCATACATTTTTGATGATTCTGTTCCGCAGACACTTAGGGACGAGGGAAATTTTATTATCCTTACTATGCCTGTTGACCATTTCTCAATGGTTTGTGAGGCTTCTCTCGGTGCTAACTACATGAACCTGTTCACTTTGTTCAAACTGTACCCTCTTGCAAAGAGCTTTGGATACTCGTCTGAGATTTTTGGCTCTGCGTTCCTGTTCAGGGTTACATACCCATTGCTTATGCTCATTGTGTTTATTTTCCTTGCGACTGTTGCATGGAACTATCGCTTAAATTCTTCTCAGCTGTTCAAGTTCAAATGGGTTGTAGTCTTGCCGTTCCTGACTGCTGTGTTCTATTTTGTGTTTGAGTGTATCGCATTCTTGTACAAGATTTTGAACTATGTCTTTGTCGCTTCTGCGGGATTTTCTGCGATTGTGCTTACTATTTTTGTGGATGTGGTTCTTTTGGCGATTGTTTCGTTCATGTTCCTTTCCAGAAGGTCTAAGTGAGAAAGTTTCCCCGTTTTGTTGGTGCTTTGGAGGAGCACGTACTTCCAGTCGTTTTAGACCATAAGATTTGTATTGCAGGTCTTTTGGTTGGTTGCTTGTCAGGGCTTGCGGGGGTTCTTGTAGGCGGCATATCGGGATATGTCGCAGATGCCATTGTCCTGAGAATTTGCAAGGAGCGAAGGATTAGGCGGGCATCTTTTGATGGCGTTGCGGATGGAGCCATTAAGGAGCCTTTTAGTGGCTGTTTGTATTTGTGCTCGCTCGTTGTTTATTGTGTGCGGGACCCCATAGCAGCGGAGCTTGTGCTAAAATCTGTCCTTTCTAAATTTGTGCGTTGTGACTGGAATTATTTTTGTTCGTCTGTTGGCTCTCCAGATGAGCTGAATGGCGACTTGCTTACTGAGTGCCTTGCTTCTGTGCTTATAAAACAAAAATCTGGGGCTGCAAAGCAGGGCAATTTTCAAGTTCCGATTTATGCTTTTTTTGAAGCATTACGTTCTGCAGAGCTTTCTTGGAACGAAGAACGTTTTGGTAGGCGACCGTCCGAGTATCTTTCGCTTCTGCTCGATTATAAAGATTATGAGCGAGAGCTTGGTTCTGCATACGAGATTCTGGGGCTTAAGCCGAATTCTCCTTTTGTAGCCGTAAAAAAAACTTACAGAAAACTTGCTGCAAAATATCATCCTGATAAAAGCGGCTCTGACACATCCAGCACATTCATCAATATAAAAAATGCCTATGAGAAGATTGCGGAAAATCAGCTAAAATAAAACAGGGGGCTGTACCCCCTGTAAAACTATTCGTCTATTTCTACTTGCTCGATTCTAGCTCCGAGAGATTTTAGTTTTTCTACTAAATTCTCATAACCCCGCTCAATCTGGTAGACGTTGCTTATAGTGCTTTCTCCGTGGGCTGCCATTGCAGCGATTACCATTGCCATGCCTGCCCTTACGTCTGGCGATACAAGGTTATCCCCGTGCAAGGTGCTTGGACCTGATACAACAGCTCTGTGCGGGTCGCACAAAGTTATGCGTGCTCCCATTGATATTAGCTTATCAACGAAGAACATTCGGCTTTCAAACATTTTCTCAAAAATAAGGACTGTTCCTTCTACCTGTGTGGCGACGACTGTCATAATGCTTGTTAAATCCGGCGGAAAGCCTGGCCATGGCGAGTCGTCGATTTTTGGAATCATACCGCCAAGGTCTGTGTTGACCTTCATCTCCTGCCCCACGTTTACGGTAAGCTTGTCTCCGTCTATAGTCCAGCGGATTCCGAGCTTGCTGAAACCTGTTTTGAGAGGTCTCATGTCCTTTGCGTTTACGCCCGTAATTGTGATTGAGCCTTTTGTAGCCGCCGCAAGTCCAATGTACGAGCCTATTTCCATAAAGTCTGGTCCGATTGCAAAGTCTGTTCCGTGCAGCTTTTTAACGCCGTCAATGTTAAGAATGTTGCTTCCAATGCCATTGATTTTCGCACCCATAGAAACCAGCATGTTGCATAAATCCTGTACGTGCGGCTCACTAGCTGCGTTTGTGATTGTCGTGTGTCCTTCTGCTGTAACAGCTGCCATTACAGCGTTCTCTGTCGCTGTTACAGACATCTCGTCAAGGAATATGTCTGCACCTACAAGTTTATTTGCTGTAAAACTGAAAGGTCCGTCTACGGCGATTCTTGCACCGAGGTCTTGCAATGCCAAAAAGTGAGTGTCAACGCGGCGGCGGCCAATTACATCGCCTCCTGGTGGCGGCATTAAAGCCTTTCCTGTCCTTGCGATTAGCGGACCTGCGAACAGAATAGATGCTCTTACTTTTTTGCTCAGCTCGGCAGGAATGTCGGATGAACTGAGTTTTGATGCCTCAATTTTCCACTCATGAGTTCCTATTTGCTCGACATTTGCCCCTAGGGCTTGCAGTATAAGGAGCATAACGCCCGTATCTTCTATTTTTGGAATATTCCGCAAAATGACAGGCTCTTCTGTAAGAAGTGCCGCTGCAATGCATGGAAGTGCGGCGTTCTTGTTGCCGCTGGCGGCTATTGTGCCCCTGATTGGGATTCCGCCTTCTATCTTGTATTTGTGCATGATTAACTCCTAGTCTCTTACTTTTCGGTTTTAACAGACGCAAGGTTTATAAGAACTTCCGTTGCTTTTTGCATTTGCTCAAGTGAGCACCATTCCGTGCGTGAGTGATAGTTGTGTCCGCCCGTAAAAATGTTCGGGGTAGGAATTCCCATCTCCGTGAGGCGGGAACCGTCCGTGCCACCTCTGATTGGAACAAAAGTAGGCGTTACGCCAGCTCGCTTGTAAGCTTCTGTAAGATGTTTGACGACTAACGGAGCTTTATCAAGCCCCTCCTTCATGTTCTCGTACTGGAATGTATGTGTTACCTGAACTTCGGCACCAAATCCGCGTGCCGAAATCTTTGCAAGGTCTGAAATAAAAGACTTTCGTTCCTCGATTTTTTCTTTTGAGAAATCCCGCAGAAAAATGGTAACGCTTGCATTCTCCATCGTACCGTTGATTGACATCGGTGCGTAGAATCCTTGGTAGCCGTCCGTTGTTTCTGGGGACTCATGGCGAGGAAGTGCTGAAACAAAGGCACAAGCTGTAGTGAGCGCGTTCACCATGTCCGGGCGGGCTGAACCTGTATGCTTTGATTTTCCAGTAAACAGAACCTCGCTCTTGTAGGCGTTGAAACATTCTGTCTCAAGCTCTCCAATGTGACCGCCGTCCATCGTATAGGCACATTTTGACTTAATCAGTTCTTTTGGAACGTTGTCCATGCCGTGCCCTGTCTCTTCGTCAGGCGAGAAGACAACCTCTATCTTGCCGTGAGACACATCCTGATGCTCCTTTAAGAATGAGAGCATCTGCATTATTGCGGCAACGCCAGCCTTGTCGTCGGCTCCAAGCAAGGTCGTTCCGTCTGTGGTTATTATGGTCTCTTTGTTTTTAGCGGCTTCTGCAAGTGCTGAGTCTGTCGCTGGATCAAGAACGTCTCCTGTGGCAAGCGTGATTTTCTCGCCGCTGTATTCTTTATGAACCTGAGGTTTTACGTTCTCGCCGCTTACTTCCTCAACGGTGTCCATGTGTGCAAGAACGCAGTACGGTTCTATATCCTCGAAGCCTTTGCTGGCTGGTAAATATCCGTATACATAGGCATTTTTTGTAATCTGAACGTCCTGAAGTCCAAGTTCTTTCATTTCTGCTTCAAGAACTCTTGCAAAATCAAATTGTCTGCTTGTTGATGGCTGAAACCCCTCGTCAGCTTTTGCGGAGTCTGAAGTTGTCCATATCTTTACGTAGCTTAAAAATCTCTCAAGAAGATGATTTTTTTCAGTAGAATTAAGGTTTAACATGCCTACATAATAAAGCAAACTCGATACTTTTGATAGAGGGGATGAAAATTTGGTGAGATTCCAGGAATTTGCAAAATTCCAAGAATTTGCAAGAAAATTTTATTTTTATTTCTGATATTCTAAATGTTTATAGAGATATTAGAGATAATATCATGTTGTGAAACTAATTTCATATTATAATTAAAAAATTCCTTATTTTGATATGGAGTTTAAAAATAGAAATTTGATAAAGTGGCAAAAACGCGTTTTGGAAATTTATATAAATTTAGTTTCTCCAGATTTGATGATTTATAAGAAAAACTGATAAAATAAGGTATGTTTATGCGAAAAATATTGCTGTTGTTAAGTTCGCTGATTTTTCTATTTTTGACCGCTTCTTGCGTACAAGATCCTGAGAACCCTACTTATGAGGGGGATGGAGTTCAGTACCTTACGCTAGAGAACAGGACTGGAAGCTCCATAAAATTACTCTATCCAGAAAAATCTGTCGCATGCTTAAACTCTCTTCCTTTTGTGGTTGATGATACAAAATCTAATGAATTTGTATTTTTTTCAAAAGAAAATAATTTTAATTACTATATAGAATATATGGACAAAATATATATGGTACATCTTTTTACGGATTATCCTATTTATAATTCGACATCAGTCTATTTTTTTACAAAAGATTCTGAATTATATATACATGATAATAGAACGAAGTGCAACCAGATTATAAAAGAAATTGAAACTCAGGACTGATGAAAATGAAAAAATATTTTATTGCTATTGTATTAACAGTATGTTCGATATTCGGGTGTTTTTCTGAGAAATTTGTTAACTTCCAAGTCCAATTTGGAGAAGCCTTTTGTAAACCAAGATATGATAGTGTGGTTGATATAGAAACAGAAAAGTCTGAATTTGGAAAATTTGCACTACAGCTTGAATATCTAAGAGCCAAAGAGAATGGTTTTAGTTTTGGAGCTAGAGGAGCTTTTGAATATACTCCTTTTAGTACAAAATTAAAATATGGCAAAGAAATGATGTGTATTGATATGGATGGATACGGCTGGGAATTAGCACCAGCTATAGGTTGGACAATTCATACAAAATTTACGACAATGATATAGCTTATTTCTTATCCTGTAATTTTTTCACACAGGTATATTGATAACTGGATTGCAGGCAGGACTTATTTGCAGGACGGAACCCCTGTGATAACATTCAGGCATAAGAAAGCCCGTATCTGCTGGAAAACAGGTCTTGGTGCATCAATTCAATGGGGACCAACAGGCTGGAAACACGGCATTGTAGGCGGCATTAACTACATAATCGCAGACAATTACTTTGAGAAAGGTATGCGTTTTGACCCTGGTTTTGAGTTCTCCGTCGGCTATAAAATGAGCATTGGGCTTTGATATAATTAAAAGGTCTGTTTTAAGACTTTCTGTAGGATAGAGGTGTTTTATCATGAAAAAATTTTCACTGTTATTCTTGTTATTTGCTTTCCTGCTTGGTTTTGCTTCATGTGTTTTTACGGATGAAGATCAGACTATAGATGGGGAAGGCATTCAGTATCTTTCGATAGAGAACCGTACGGGCGAGACTATAAAATTCCTTTATGGATATTGGCATGGCGTAAAGGTTCCTTGTCTGCAAGCCCTTCCGCTTGCGATTGATAACGGAAATTCCGCGGAGCTAGCTTTTGTTACGGATAACGAATATTTTGTCTATTACATAGAATATCAGTCAAAAATTTATAAAGTGTGTCGTGCGACAACCTATCCTAATCACAATTCCGAATCGGTCTATATACATTTAAAGGATTCAAAATTGTATATGCATGATAACAGAGAAAATCACGACTGGATGATGGAATTGAAAGAAGAGTAAACTGGAGAGAATCATGAAGAAATACTTTGTTGTTTTTGTATTGACTTTAATTTCTGTATGTTCAATATGCGCAGAGCCGTGCATAAATTTGCAGTTTCAGTTTGCTGGCGAAGGTTGTAGCCCTCGATACAACACTCCTGTCGATGTAAAAACGGAAGACCCAGCTTTTAGCAAATATTCGCTGCAATTTGAATATCTTAATGTAAAGGATTCAGGCTTCACTTATGGTGCGAGAACTGATTTGGATTACGTAGTATTTGAGAAAAAACTCAAATATGGAAAAGAGGTTATGACGGCTTTCATGGATGGCTGGGGAATTGAGCTAGCTCCTGCTTTTGGCTGGACATTCCGCACAAAACTGACGACGACCGTGCAGCTTTTTTCTTACCCGCTCATGTTCTCAACAAGATATATTAAAAATATTCACTCTGATTCAACGGCATTGCAGGACGGAACTCCCGTGATAACGTTCCGCCATAAAAGCTGGAGAAACTGCTTCAAGACTGGATTTGGAGCCTCTGTGCAATGGGGACCAAAAGGCTGGAAGCACGGCATCGTAGGCGGCTTGAATTTCGTAATCGCAGACAATTACTTTGAGAAAGGTATGCATTTTGACCCAGATTTGGAGCTTTCTATCGGCTATAAAATGAGCATTGGGCTCTGATATTTGCAATAATATGTTCGGAAATTGTGGTTCTAAGTAACTTACTGTTTCCGAATATCTCTGTTATAGAAAGCGCTGTCTGGTATCAAAGAGTGTTATTGTTGGATGCCATTTGATTCTCAAGCTCATTTACAAGGACGCTCACGAGCCGTCTTTGATTGACGTTCATTTTTGAAAGTTTTTTGGCAATAAGGCGAATTTCAGGTGTAAAAATTCCAGATGCTTCAAGGTCTTGTTGTCTTTCTTTTCCTGTTACTAAATATTCAACAGAGACATTAAGGGCATTTGCGATTTTTACAGCAATATCAGCTGATGGAATATTTCCTTTTTCACGAAGATAATTATCCAAAGTCCGCTTGTTTATTCCTGTCTTCAAAGAAAGTTCTTTTACTAAAATTCCCTGGAATGTAAGTTCTGATTTTAGATTTTCCCTAAAACTCATACTTTATAATACTTTGATACGCGTAATCTTCTTGAAAATTAGTCTTATTCGAGTTATTATTTTTCTTTGTAGTTGAATTCAAGTAATTGAATTTAAAAACTACGTAATATTTTCATATTGGAGTTTTTTATAATGAAAAAAATTCTTGCTGCTTTCTTGGTCGGAGCAATTTCTGTATGTTCTCTGTTTGCAGAGCATTCTTTTGGTATCAGGGGGTCTCTTGGAGTTAGTAATTTGCTTTTGTCTGATTCTCAGAAAACAGAATTGGGCGAAGACTTGGCTGCTGCTGTAGGCGAGGCAATAGGTACTCCTTGGGCATCGTATTCAGTTTCTAATGATGCTGCTGTTGGAGGAGGCTTTGCATTTTGGGGCAATTACAGCCTCCCTTCAAATCCAGCTTTCGGCATTCAGGGCGAGTTGGGATTTTTGTTCGGAAACGGAACCACGATAAAATGTAATTCAGGAGCAATGGGATTTGAAGTCGATGGCGATGTTGAATTTTCTTTTACAACAATGGAGTTGCCGGTTTTGCTCACTTATACAGTAAACAAAGGTGGTTTCTTTGAATTTATTCCTCAAGGTGGCTTATACCTCTCGATTCCTATGGGAAAGGCTAAAATGGAGACAACTGCAAAAGGTTATTATCTTGGAAGGCTCCTTTCTGAGGAAGAAGAAACTGAAAAAGTAAAAATCAACAGCTCTGTACTTGTCGGTACTGCTTTAGGTGCAGATTTTGCCCTTAATTTTTCAGAGAAATCAGCACTTTTATTTAATCTTCGCTATATGATTGATTTCAATAAGCTTAAGATAGATGGCGATGAAGTTGCTCGCCGTACTATGTTCTTGATGTCTGCTGGTTATCGTCATACCATTAGATAAAGGACTTGCTTATAGAAGTGAACCTGCTTGAAAAATGCTGTTTACGAGCAGGTTTATTCCTCTACAACTTACATTATTTTTTATAAAATGCTATACTTGCAGCTCCTGTCAATTATTCATAGGAGCTGTTTTTTTTATGGAAGGAACTATTACCGAAGTCATTACGATGCTGGTGTTACAGCTGGCTGTTATTATTTTTGCTGTGCGAATTTTCGGGCAGCTTGCGGAGCGTGTTGGAATCTCGTCCGTTCTTGGTGAGCTTATTGCAGGAATCCTCATAGGTCCTTATGCATTGGGCGGAATCGCCTTGCCAGGCTTTCCTCATGGGATTTTTCCTCTGAACACGAATCAAGTGATTGAATTCCTTACCAACATGGGACTTTCTCCAGATGCTGTGCCGTTCTACTCAAAATCGCTTTCTGTGAGCCCAGAGCTGTATGCGATTGGGCAGATTGCTTCCATTATTCTTCTGTTTGCTTCGGGGCTTGAGACAGATTTGTCCCTGTTCCTCAAATACTCTGTATCTGGCGGTGTTATTGGTCTTGGAGGTGTTTTTATCTCCTTCCTGCTCGGTGATGTTTGCTCAATGATGATACTCCATACGGGATTTATGGATACCCGCTGTCTTTTCTTGGGAATTATGTCTACTGCTACGTCCGTAGGAATTACAGCCCGAATTCTTAGCGATAAAAAGAAAATGGACAGCCCAGAGGGTGTTACAATCCTTGCCGCTGCCGTTTTTGACGACGTTCTGGGAATTGTCCTTCTTGCTGTTGTTATGGGCATTACTGCTGCTTTGTCTGGTGGCGGAACGCTTTCTGGCGGTGCTATCGGTCTTATCGCTCTCAGGGCGTTTACAATCTGGCTCGTGGCGACTGTTGTGTTCATTTTGCTGTCCCGCAAAATTGCCCGCTTTGTACGCTGTTTTGGCGGCACGTTTGATTTTTCGATTGCGGCTCTCGGTGTTGCCCTGATTCTGTCTGGAATCTTTGAGATGCACGGCCTTGCGATGATTATCGGTGCTTATACTACTGGACTGGCTCTTTCGAGTACGGATATTGCCCCTGTTATTGAGGAGCGAATCCGAGGGCTTTACAAGTTCTTTGTTCCTGTTTTCTTTGCCGTTATGGGTATGAGCGTTGATGTTACCCAGCTTTTTGATAAAGATGTCCTGTTCTTTGGTTTTGTTTACACAGTTGTTGCAGTCGGCTCTAAGCTGCTTGGTTGTGGCGGACCCGCTCTCCTGCTCGGCTTTAATGTAAAAGGCGGTTTCCGCATTGGTTCTGGTATGATTCCTCGTGGAGAGGTTGCCCTTATTATTGCGGGCATCGGTCTTAGTGCAGGAATCGTTGACCAGAAGCTTTTTGGCGTTGTTATCCTTATGACTTTGGTCACGACGCTTGTAGCTCCTTCTATTTTGAGCTTTGCTTTGCACTTGAAAGGTCGCGGTACTCGCAAAGAAGTTGCTTCCGCAGAGAACCAGCAGTTTATCTGGGATTTTAAGGATATTGAGATTACCCGCCTTGTCGTTGATATGTTCCTTCGCGATTTGAGGACAGAGGGATTTTATGTTCAGATGATGAACAGAAGCGATGGTCTTGCACAGGCAAGAAAAGGCGACATTGCAATCTCCATAGAGGAGAAGGGCTGTATCCTTACTGTCATGGCGGCTCCTGCCGACATGGGTTTTGTAAAGGGCGAGATTTACGAGGTCATGCTGCGTTTGAACAAATCCCTGAACAGCCTTAGCGCCCTTAAGAATACGGTCTCTTTGCAGTACGGCTTTGCAAGTCCTGACAACAGAATCGGCAAAGTTCTGTACAGGGTTCTCAATAAGGATTGTATCAGCTGTGATTTAAAAGGTAATACAAAAGACGAGATTTTTGAGGAGCTTGCAACTTTGCTTGAAAAATCTGGCTGCGTAAAAGACAAGAACCTGCTCGTATCAGACATGAAAATGCGAGACAGGACAATGAGCACTGCCTTTGAGAAAGGAATCGCGATTCCGCACGCAAGGACTGACGGTGTAAGCGATACTTGCGTTGCTGTTGGTATAAAGAAAGACGGTGTTGATATTAACTCAATGGACAAGCAGCTTTCAAAAATCTTTGTAATGATTGCTTCTCCTGCAAGCGGGGAAGGTCCGCAAATGCGTATTATGTCTGCGTTTACAGGTGCTCTTATGAAGGCTGATGTCCGTGAGAAGCTTATAGAGACTAAAAATCCTTCTGAAATAATCGATTTGCTTCGTGAGGCAAAAAAATTGTAGAGAAAACTCTGAAAACTTTAGAGGGTAAAAAAAATCCCGTACTTCAGATGAGGTACGGGATTTTTTGATTTTTATTGTTATGCCTTTGTGATCAACAAAGTTTTTGTATCAAGCTTGAGGTTTACGGCAACGTCTTTCTTGTCATGAAGTTTGAGAACGTTTACTGTAACGCCCTCTGGCTTCTGTGAAAGATGAATTACGCCGCCAAAGTATTTCTCAAGGTTTGCTGGAACTGAGTCAGAAAGTTTCTCGCCTTCTGCTGTAGCTGCAACCCAGATAGTTACTTTTTCTGCTGCTGCATACTGTGCAACTGAGTTGATATCTCCCTCTGTTACTTTAGAGAAATCAATTCCGTCCATTACGACGCCAGAAACAGCGATTCCACCAGCTTTCAAAGCATTGAGAGTGTTTACAACCTTAGAAAGATTGAAATTGTCCAAGCTGAAGTTGAGGATAGTTCGTTTTGCAACAACATCGCCTTTGAGCTCTGCTGTGTTTCCGATGTTCTTCTTTTTAGCAATTTCAGCAAAAATACCGTCGTACCAAGAGATTACATTTGAAGAATGCAAGTCGAAAGATACGTGTACAAGCTGTTTGTCCTGAAGAAGTGTATCCATACCGAACTGAACGAGTACAGATGTTTTTCCCAATCCTTTTTTAGAAGTTACAAGACCAAGCTCACCTGCTTTGAGTCCACCTTCTGTAGCGGAATCAAAAAGACGAACCGGGCTTTTCTCGTAAAGATCCTGTTTTTCCATAGGTTGCTCCTTATGCAAGTAGAAATAAAACCAAAAAGCTGCCGCTTTTTCAAGCGGCAGAAAAGACTAGTTGTTAGCCTTCTTCTCTTCCTGGTATTTCTTGATGAGTTCGTCAGCAACGTTGTTCGGAACTCGACCGTATTTGAGGAATTCCATTGTGAATTCTGCTTTACCCTGTGTTGAAGAACGCAAGATTGTAGAGAATCCGAACATTTCGCTCAATGGAACTTCTGCGTTTACTGTAGACATGTTGTTCTCGTCTGTTGAGTCAAGAATAACACCACGACGCTGGTTGATAAGACCAAACATATTTCCCTGGAATTCTGTAGGTCCTTCGATAGAAACCTTCATAATTGGCTCAAGGATAACTGGTTTTGCTTTTGCATAGCCTTCGCGGAAAGCACCGATAGCAGCAGTCTGGAATGCGATATCAGAAGAGTCAACAGGATGGTACTGACCATCGTTGATTGTACAGCGAACACCAACGATTGGAGCTCCGATGAGGGAACCCTTTTCCATTGCACGTTTGAAACCTTTATCGCAAGATGGGATGTATTCGTTAGGAATAGCACCACCCTTGATTGCGTCTACGAACTCGTAGTCTTTCTCTGTGATTGGTTCCATGAATCCTGCAACACGACCGTACTGACCAGAACCACCAGTCTGTTTCTTGTGTGTGTAGTTGAATGGAGCCTGTGTTGTGATAGACTCGCGATAAGCTACTTTTGGTGGAGTAACTTCAACTTCGCACTTGTACTCACGCTTCATACGCTCAACGTATACTGCGAGGTGGAGCTCACCCATACCCTTAATGATTGTCTCGTTAGACTCTGGGTCAAGCTCTGTCTGGAATGTTGGGTCTTCTTTTGTAAAGCGGTTGAGAGCTTTAGCAAAGTTAGCAGCCATAGACTTGTCTTTTGGTTTAACAGCCTGTGAGATAACTGGTGTTGGAACGAACATTGAAGTCATAGCAATGTTTACGCCCTCTGCACAGAATGTATCTCCAGAAGCGCAGTCAACGCCGAAGAGAGCACAAATGTCTCCTGGTTCGCCGGCTGCGATATCTTCCATTGCTGCAGAGTTCATGCGGACAAGACGTCCAACCTTGAATCTCTTGTGTGTACGAGTGTTTGTAAGCTCAGCGCCTTTTGGAAGACGTCCCTGATAGATACGGATGTATGTGAGCTGTCCGAACTGTCCGTCATCAAGCTTGAATGCGAGTGCAACACAAGGCTTGTCTGGAACGTTGAAAAGCTCAACCTGCTCCTCGTTTTTGTCGAGGTCGAGACCGTAGTTGTGAACTTCTGTTGGGTTTGGAAGATATCTCTCAACACCGTCGAGAAGTGGCTGGATGCCCTTGTTTACGTGAGCTGAACCACAGAATACACCTACGAACTGCTCAGCGAGAGTTCCTTTGCGGATTGCAGCGATGAGCTGCTCCTCTGTGATTTCTTTTCCGTCAAGGATTGCTTCCATGAGGTCATCATCGAAGTTTGAAGCTGCATCAAGAAGTTCCTCGCGGTATTTCTCTGCGTCAGCTTTCATATTTGCAGGAATCTCTGCATAGCGGAGAACTTCACCGTTGTCTCCGTCGAAGTAGATTGCCTTCATTCCAACGAGGTCAACTACACCTTCGAGTTTGTCCTCAAGACCGATTGGAAGCTCTACCATGTGTGCGTTCAAGCCGAGCTTGTCGCGGAGCTGATGACATACGCGGATTGGGTTTGCACCCTGGCGGTCACATTTGTTTACGAAAGCAATTCGTGGAACATGATAGCGTTTGAGCTGGCGGTCTACAGTAATAGACTGTGACTGAACACCTGCAACGGCACAAAGAATCATGATAGCGCCGTCAAGAACGCGGAGTGAGCGTTCAACTTCTACTGTGAAGTCTACGTGTCCCGGGGTGTCAATCAAGTTGATTGTGATGTCTTTCCACTGAACCTCTGTTGCTGCAGACTGGATTGTGATACCGCGCTCACGCTCCAATTCCATGTTGTCCATTACAGCACCAACACCGTCTTTACCACGAACTTCGTGAATAGCATGAATTTTGTTACAATAGAACAAAATACGTTCTGAAGTTGTTGTTTTGCCAGAGTCAATGTGGGCACTGATACCGATATTACGTACTTTGGTAATATCAAAAGCCATATTGTTTACCTCTCAAAAATGATTTTCTAAGCAGATGACAGACGTATCAAAGACAATTATACCATTCTGTCCGTAGATTCTATCAAATATACATGAATTTTTTTTCTTTTTCAACACTCGTATACAATACAATGCGTATATTTTGTTTGTTTTTTTGCATTTTTATTACAAATTTTATGACGAAATAAATTTTATACTTTCCGTTCGTTGCAATTTTCTATATACTTTAATAAAAATTGTTTTAAAGTAACTTGTCCGGAGTAAAAATGAGCGAAGAGCACAACGATGATCCTAAAAAAAATGAAATGGATCCATATAACTTTTTTAAATTATCAACAGACCCTAAGGATGATGATGATAGAAAGCCCAAGAAACCTTTCAAATTCCCTTTTTTGGGATTGATGCTTGCAGTTGTTGCAGTATTTGCATTTGTTAATATGTTTCTTGTTCAGAAACCTGAGGAACTTATTGATTTTTCTGAATTCAAACAACTTATTGAGAATGGAACGATTGTCAGGGTAGAGCTGGGCGATACTTTCTTTGTCGGCTACGAGGCTGAGCCAAAGGAAAACACTTCAATCACGCCCGTTACACAGTTGCGTTCTTTGCCTTGGCTGAGACCTCAGCAGGATGTTCCTGGTCGCAAGTCTTATAAGACGACTGGCGTTCTTATGAGCAAATTCATTGAATTCCTCGATGAAAAGGGCGTTGAGTATAAATTTGTAGCAAAACAGAACAATATTCTGCTCCAGATTTTCATAAACATATTGCCGTTCCTTATCATTATTGGAATCTATTTCCTCATGTTCCGCAAGATGACAGGCGGGCTTGGTGGCGGAATGGGGCTCTTTGGTGCCGGCGGCTCACGCTCAAAGGCTGTTGACGAGGGCAAGGTAAAAACTCGTTTCTCTGATGTTGCTGGCGTAGACGAGGCAAAGGAAGAACTTGTCGAGGTCGTTGACTTTTTGAAAGAACCTAAAAAATATACTGATATTGGTGGTAAAATTCCTAAAGGCGTTCTTCTTGTTGGACCTCCGGGAACTGGTAAAACCTTGCTTGCCCGTGCCGTAGCAGGGGAGGCTGGCGTTCCGTTCTTCAGAATCTCTGGCTCTGACTTCGTTGAGATGTTCGTTGGTGTCGGTGCTAGTCGCGTAAGAGATTTGTTCAAGCAGGCTAGGGAGAAGGCTCCTTGTATCATATTTATTGATGAGCTTGATGCAATCGGTAAGAGCCGCGTCAACAACTTGGGCGGTAACGATGAGCGCGAACAGACTCTTAACCAGCTTCTTGTTGAGATGGACGGTTTTGACAACGAGAAAGGTTTGATTATACTTGCCGCGACAAACAGACCTGACATCCTTGACCCGGCACTCTTAAGACCTGGACGTTTTGACAGGCAGGTTCCTGTTGAGCGGCCAGACGTAAAAGGACGCGAGGCAATTCTCAGAATCCACGCAAAGAATGTTAAGCTTGACGATGACGTTGATTTTGATTCGCTTGCTCATGGAACTATTGGCTTTGCCGGAGCGGATTTGGCAAACGTCGTCAACGAGGCGGCTCTTCTTGCTGTTCGTAATGGTCGCACAAAAGTAACGATGATTGATTTCAATGATGCAATTGATAAAGTTAGCATCGGTCTTAAGAAAAAGTCTCGTAAGGAAAATGAGAAAGAGCGTAGAATCGTTGCGTTCCATGAGACAGGTCATGCACTTGTTGGTGCGTTTACCCCAGAGTATCCTCCTGTAAACAAAATTACTGTTGTTCCTCGTTCTCATGGTATTGGTGGCTTTACGCAGTACCGAGAGGAAGAAGAGAAAACTTTGCAGACAAAAAGGGATTTGCTCAATGAGGTAGATGTTCTTTTGGGTGGTCGCGCAGCAGAGGAAATAGTCTTCAATGAGATTACAACAGGTGCTGGAAGCGACATTCAGCGTGCGACGGATACAATTCGTTCTATGATAACGACTTATGGTATGAGTGATAAATTCAAGAACATGACCCTTGGTAAGAGTGGTCGTGGTTATGGTTCTGAGGAGCCACAGCTTGTGCGTGAATTTAGCGAGGAGACCCAGCGTTACATTGACGAGGAGATTGCCCGTATTGTTGATGAGCGATACAATCACGTGCTCGGTATTCTTAGCGAGAAAAAGCAGCTCTTGGATTATATAGCCAACAGGCTCTTGGAAATAGAGACTATGGACGGAAAAGAATTTGAAGAGATTGTAAAGAATGCGACACGCTGCAAAGAAATAGAGGATAAAGCCGTTGCTGAGTCTCAGGAGAGCACAGAAAATCTCTAGGCTTTTCTAAAATTTGGTTTTATTTTTGTTTTTTTGAAATTTATAAACTTTTAGAACAAATAAAAAAGCATGAAAAGAATTTATTCCGTTTTCATGCTTTTTTTCTTATATACGACAATAAGTTCTGAAGCATATTTCAAATTCGTTGATTTTGGCTGGAACACTCTTTTTACTCTTCCCACAGAAAGTGCTGGAAAGGAAAAATCACTATTCTCAACGGCAGGCTTAAAGCTTGTATTTGAGAATTTTGAGGCGAGGGGATATTCGACCTTGCCAAAGACAACCTTTGATGAGCTGAAGAGCCAGCCGTTTCTTGACAATCTTGAAAAGCCGAGGTATGGAGCGGCTTTGACGCTTTTTAAGGATTATGCCCCTGTCACTATAAAGGCAGGAAGCCTTAGCTTTTCGCGGTCTTTTGCCAAGTTGCGAAATCCTGCGCCCTCTTCCGTTGCAAATCCTTTGACGCTTTCTTTTGGTTTCTCGCCTGGCTTGGGGGCTGTTCTTCCGAGCCTTTCAAGCACCGTTCAGCCACTCTCTGTTTTTGCTTCCTGCTCGTTTACAGGAGAGGAGGTTCCTGTGGGGCTTTCTGTTGAAGGCTTTATGAATGAGGATTCTGTCGCTGCTTTTTCTACGTCAGCTAAAGTGCCATTGTCTCGTTTTGTCTCCTTTTCTGCGGCTTTTACAGGTGCAAAGTTCTATATTGAAAACAAAAGCCCTGTGCTAAAAAAAGCTAATGCAGATTTTGACCCAGACTGGCTTTATGCAGGACTTGCGGAGCTTTCATTCCGCTCGCCGTTTTTTAAGTTAAATTTATATACAGGCGTACATCAAAGCCCTTACGAAAATAATAGTGTTTGGGTGCGGACTGATGCACGTACAGGGATAGGACCTTTCTCGCTTGGCTTGTCATATTTTGTGGTTCCTACCGTTGCAAAGTCTCCTAAGGTTGCGCCGCTTATTGGGGGCAGTTCTTCTGTCTGCCATGTAATAGAGCAGGGTGCGATAAATCCGCAGCTCATGTTTTTGTTCCATGATGAAAATTCGTCTGTTTTGCGAGTAGGGTGCCATTTGATTGAATCTTGGAAGGTCACAGCAAATAAACAGGCTGTTCAGCTTCAGACGTTAAAGATTCGTAACGGCATTGCATACGAGAATAATTTCTGGACAGTAAGGGCGGACTGGGCTCTGGTGAATTACTTGCTGGCAGGCAATCCGCCGAACAAGTCTTCGATACCTGAAAAATACTATGACCACTCGTTGACAGCATCTCTTTCTACTAGTTCGGTTTATGCACGTCTTAAGGGAAGCTATTCTTACTATCCGCCGTATGATTCAAAATCAAAAAATAAGCAAGTCTTTTCAGTGCAAGGAATTGTAAGTCCTGATTCACAGCGGCGAATTTTTATACAGGGTGGTTGGTCGATGTCGATGAAAGATTCAGAGAGGACGAGCGGAGTCGTATCGTCTGGAATTACATTCAAGTTCAGAAGAAAGTACGTGCATTCATCCATAAAATGTGCGTTTGAGATTCCTTATTAAAAATGATTGGATATTTGTAGATGCATACAAAATTGGCGGCTGGCAAAAACAGAAATTTGACCTAAGAATTTTTTTTCTAATTCCGAAAATTCAGAATGAGGTGTTTCTGTGTGGAAAATACGCTTGGTACTTGCACACAGCGGCATAAAAATTTATCATCTGTTTTCCGGGAGGGAAAAATGGCATTTGGAAATCCTTATGCGGCATATCAGGATACTGCTGTAAAAACAGCGAGCCAGGGAAAGCTTGTAGTAATGCTTTACCAGGGTGCAGTTCGTGAGCTTACTGCTGCGTATGATTGTTTCGAGAATACTGAAAAAATCCCTGCTTCCAATATTGAAAAATATGGAAAGCATATTTTGAAGGCTCAGGAAATTATCAACGAGCTTCAGGTTTCGCTTGATATGGACAAAGGCGGTCAAATTTCCCAGAATTTGATGTCCTTGTATGTCTATTTCAATCAGGAGCTTATGAGCGCAAATATCAATCAGGATAAGAAAAAACTGCATTTTGTCCTTGATATGTTGAAACAGCTTGGTGCTGCTTGGGAGACAGCTTCTAAATCTACTGCCCCAACTCAGCAGGTCGTTCATTCAGCCTTGAATATTACTGGCTGATTAGCATTTTACGAATGGAATTTTTATGAGTAAAGCTTTGACTAAAAATGAACTTGACGAGAGAATTGCGATTCTGAAACGTTTTAAATCCTTGTTGGAGCAGCAGCGCGGCAAGTTTCAGGAATATCTTCTTGTTCTTGAAAATCAGCATGGAAAAATTGAGCAGGATGATACCGACTCGTTGGTTGCGCATACAGAATTGGAGAATCAGATTGTAAAGAGTATTGCGAGCCTGCAGAAAGTTATTGTTCCTATGCAATCTCTTTATCAGAAATCAGGAGCAGGTATTGGTATTCCTGAGAGTGATTCTGTCGTTCAGATTCAGACTGACTTGGCTGATTTGCAGCGCAGGGTTCTTGCCCAGAACGAGCGGAACAGAATCCTGTTGCAGGCTCACATGAACCAGCTTAAACATCAGATAACTACAGTTGTGAAAATGAATCCTTACAGAGGTCGCAGAAGTATCTACGCTGAGAGAGGTTCTAGCGGTACTTTGGTCTCTGTTGAGGGATAATTAAACTCTTTGTAAAACAGAAGTTTCGGAAAGTCCTTTGCGTGGATCTTCTGAAACTTCGTTTCATTTTAAAACATTTCGCCCGTTTTTTTTGCTTTTTCTGGAGTTTTTAGAGATGCTTAGAAATATTTTCTAAAGTTTTCTAAGCTTATCATTCAAGATGTTATGTTTGGTCTAATCTATGCCTTTGTATTTACCGAATATAAAGATATGCGCATAGTATCACTTTTTTTGTTTCTAATTTTATTAAGTTCATGTTTGTTACCAGCTCAATCAGAGAATAATGCTGTGTATACATTGCCGGAGACTCCTGCCGTATCTGAAGACGTTCCTCAAAAAACTAAAACTTCGGACGGCTTTATCCTTGCCGGAACAAAAAAAGGTTTATACAAAATCAATCAAAATAAATTTTTGTCGCAGCTTTGGTCTGAGGGAAGCGTTTCTCAGATTGTTCGTGCAGAAAAGATACTTGATAACGGAAGAAAGGCTGTACAATGGTATTTTCTTACGACTAAAGGAATTGTGTATTCTGAGAATTTACAGAATTTTGAATACAGAAACGAGGGCTTGCCGTTTCTTACGATAAAAAAGTATGACGGAGAAAACACTAGCTTTGAAAAGCTTCCTGCCCAGCTCAAGGATTTGGCTGTTCATCCACAGAACCCTGACATACTTGTTACGGCAACAAAAGACGATGTCTACATTACTATGGATGCAGGACTCTCTTGGAAATGCCTAGGCTCTACAAGTGATTCCACTTCTGGTATAAAAGCTGTTGCGGTCGCATCGATGAATCGTCCGAAGACTGGAAAGCCTTCTGTAAAAAATGCTGATGGAACTGTGACTCCTGCGGTTGCGCCTGAAAAAGACCTTGTCGTTTTTATGGCACACACTATTTTCGGTTTTTCTTATTGCTATCCAGAGAAGTCTAAGATTGTATGGAACGATGTAAGCGGCGGTTTTGAAGCGATGCGCACTCAGACATATCCTGATGAGATTGCTGACATTCTGCCTGTTGTTTCTACTGATGCTGACGGAAATCCTGTTACTTCCATATATGTTTCGCAGTCTTATTTGCCACGCATTTATGAGCTGAATTGGGACACAAAGCGAGCTGAGAAGATTTATTCTGGTTCGGAGCCTGTCGATACGATTGATGCTATGAACTGGACAGACAACAGAATTGTTTATTCCCGGCCTGGTGAAATTTCTGCTTTTAATCCGTCTTTGAAAAAAAGCGATTTTGTGCCGCCTGAATATGAGGACTGGAAATCTGTATTTGAAAGCATCCCTAACGAGGACGTGCTTTATAGCGCATGGATTCCGGGGCTTACTCCTAAGGATTCAGGAATGACCCTTGGAGAGCTTTGGCTGCTTTATCCAGATACATGCAACAATGCTTACTCGGAGAAAGCCCTTGACCGCAAGGCTGTGTATGTGCAGGCTCACAAGGTTATGACCAAGAGCGGAATAGACCAGTATAGAGCGATTATAAAGAACAACAAGCTTGATGCCATGGTAATCGATATGAAAGATGATTACGGTGGAATACGTTTTGACCCTATAGACCCGCTTATCAGAAAAAAAGGTTATATAAGCCGCTATAAGATTGATTTGGACACTTTTGTTCCGCAGATGAAAGAGGACGGAATTTACCTTGTCGCTCGTATAGTTACTTTTAAAGATAAGAATCTGTCCACTTATGACAAATGCCAGTATGCTGTTTGGGACAAATCTCTGAATAAGCCGTGGGTCGGAATTTCTGGTTATGCTCAGACTAAAGATGCCGATGGAAAGGTCGTTTCTACGAAGACTACATATTACGATGAGAACTGGGTTGACCCTTACTCGCCGGAGGTTTGGGAATATAATGTGCATATCGCAAAGGAGCTGATAGCACGTGGATTTGATGAGATTCAGTTTGATTACATAAGATTCCCGACGGATGGCAGAAACATGGGCAATGCAAGTTTCAGGTGGAGAAGCCCAGGCATGGATAAAGAGAGTGCTTTGGTCTCGTTCCTGAGGTACGCCCGCGAGAATATTGATGCCCCTATTGGCATTGATATTTATGGTGCAAATGGCTGGTATCGCTCTGGAACTCGCACTGGTCAAGACGTTGAGCTTCTTGCGGAATATGTTGATGTAGTTTGCCCTATGTTCTATCCAAGCCATTTTGAGCAGGGATTCTTGAACTATGAGCCTTATACAGAGCGTCCGTACAGGGTTTATTATTATGGAACTTACAGAAATACTGTGATTGGACGCAACAAGCTTATCATAAGGCCTTGGGTACAGGCTTTTTATCTCAATGTAAGCTATGACAGGAATTTCTACAACAAGGATTATGTCATAAAAGAAATCTACGGAGTGCGAGACAGCGTTAACCGTGGGTATATGTACTGGAACGGTATGTGCCGTTACGATGATATTTCTCCTGATGTTGGTGGTAGTCCTTATAAGGGGCCTTCTTACGAGGCTGACTCAAGATTCCGTAAGCCGGCACTTTCTGGCGGAAAGCGAGAGGTTAGCGTTGTCGTTGAGAAAGACGAGGAAGCTCTTGCACTTGAGGACATGGAAGGCGTTGCGCTTTGGGATTCAGTATTTTTCAAGACGGAGAAACAAAAATCTAGTTTTTCAGTTTTTGTTGACGTAAAAAAATTGTTCCAGCCATATTCTGAAAGCTGAAAAATTGCTATTTTATTTATATGGATAATACAGGATATACACCAGAAGAACCGATTGCGGCAATTGCTACAGCTTTGGTACCAGCTGCTCTCGGAATAATAAGGGTTTCTGGAAAATCGTGCAGAAAATTGCTTTCTTCGATTTTCTCAAGACCAAAGGCTTTGCTTGCGGCTTTGCCAAATTCCATCGTTTATGGGTGGATTGTAGACCCGTCAAATGGCGAGAAAGTGGATGAAGTCCTTGTTTCTGTTTTTTGTGCACCAAAAAGTTTTACAGGCGAGGATATGGCTGAAATCAGCTGCCATGGCGGTGTTTCTGTCGTTACTGCGATTTACGCCTTGCTTTTGAAACATGGGTTCAGATCGGCAGAGAGGGGCGAGTTCACTTTCCGAGCGTATATAAATGGCAAAACTGATTTGACCCGTGCAGAAGCCGTACGTGAGATAATTGACTCGAAAACTGCTGGCTCTCGTTCTCGTGCTGCTGGGCGTCTTGCCGGAAACTTGTACGATGTAATTGATTCTATAAAAAAATCTATTGTAGATACGATTGCGGACATTGAGGTTGAGATTGAATACCCAGAGGATGAGGAGACTATAGCTGATACTTTTGACCCTTCTAAACTGAAGGAAGCCGAAAGAAGGCTTTCTCAGCTTGCTGATTCTTGGACGAGCGAGAAAATTTATCAGGATGGAGCCAGAGTTGTTCTTTGTGGGCGTACTAATGCAGGAAAATCAAGCCTGTTCAATTCCCTGTTAAAAGAAGAGCGTGCCATTGTAAGCAATATCGAGGGAACTACGCGAGATTTTATCGAAAGCTGGGTTGATTTTGACGGAATTCCAGCAAGGCTGTTTGACACGGCAGGTCTTAGGGATACGGAAGATGTCATTGAGCAGCGAGGGGTCGAGCGTACAAAAGATTTGAGCCGCGAGGCTGATTTAATTTTGTACATGGTCGATATGTCTGCTGGTATTACGGATGATGACAGGGAATTTATAAAAGAGAATTCGTCTAAAATTCCTTTGATTCTTGTTTTGAATAAATCCGATAAGCTTGGAGGCACTGATTTTTCTCTTGAAACTGAGCTAGAATCTGCTGTTTCTTCAGTGGTCAAGATTTCTGCAAAGCTGGGAAGCCAGCTGGATTCTTTAAGCTCCGCCGTAAAGTCCTTGCTTTTGAAAGGTGCCAAAACAGAGCGCGAGCAGGCTGGGCTTGGTAGTGAGCGGCAGAAAAATGCCGTGGAGCAGGCTTTGCTGTGCGTGCGTCATGCTCTTTCCTTGTCGGCTGATTATGCGTTGGATGCCGTGGTACAGGACTTAGAGGATTCATTGGACTTCTTGGGAGCCGTCACTGGTGATGTAACGCCAGATGATATTCTCGGCTCTATTTTCTCTAGGTTCTGCGTTGGAAAATAGTGGTCTGGTCGTTTGCTTTTGTATGGGTTATGCCGTTACCAAACGACCTACCCGTTCGGCGACTCCTATTTTTATCTCCATTCCGGCATTGAATTCAATCGCATCGTCGAGGATTCCATCTGAGAAAATCACGCCGTTCTCGCTCATGTTTGATGTGAGAGTGAGTTTTTCGTTGCTGTGAACTTGTCCGTACACCAAGTCCGCTTGTGTAAAGCTGCTTGGGTACGGTTCCCTCACTTGAAAAGTGAGCTCTTTGCTGCCCCAGTCATATACCGGCTCTGGAATGCTGCCTAGGTTGAAAGCTCTTGCCAGCCCCTTGAACTCCGCCATTACTGATTTGTGCCACCCTGTCATGCCGAATCCTGTTGAGACTATGATTCCAGATGACGACTGGTTTTCTGTCTGTTCTCGGTATCTAATGGTGTAGCGGGCTGATGTATGGTTTGAGACTCCTACAAAAAAGTCGTTTACAGCGTATAGAACTTGCCCGTCCTTTGATTCTACCTTTCCCATCGTGATTTTTTTTTCGTCAAAATTGCCGTTTATGACTTTTGGAAGCATTTTTTCAATATCCCCTGCTTCAAATGGGAGCAGTACACCGTCCCAGCGAGATGGTTCCGGATTTACGCCGATTAGCGGTTGTCCGTCAAGGTATTTCATTGTGTTCGCAACAAGCCCGTCCTGACCTATTGCTATAACAATGTCATTTGCTCCAAAAATCATATTTGGCAGATACTCCCTGTCTATTTCTTGTAACCTTGCTTTGGGACGAATCAGGTTTCTCGCGAACTCAAGGACTTCATTGTAGGTTTTGTCTTCTTTCTCATATTCTGAGAAATCTGCTCCAAGATGCTCTATGTAGAATTTCGCCTGTTCTACGGTATTGTAACGTCTTTTTAGTTCCTCATATCGTGTTCGGCGTTTTATGAGCACAACCTTATTCATTCCTCGGTTCATTTTTTTCTCCTCTTTTTAAAACTCCGCGTTAGCGGTGTTGCTGTTTTTTCTTAGTCTTTCTCCTTTGGGGCTATTCCTGCAGCGATTGTCTGGAGCAAATCTGGCGTAAAGTTCAGCGTGCCTATCTTGTCTGCATTCTGCCCAATATTCATGAATGCCTTTGCCATGAGCGTGCTCGGATCCATTCCTGCCATTGCGCAGGCTTCTACAAGACCTACGTTTAGACCGTTGTAAGCTTTTACAAGTGCTGCTACAGCTTCTGCTTTTTGATTTGCCTTGATTCTTTCGTTTTCAACCTCAAGTGCCGT
>CADCRJ010000196.1 GCA_902803735.1 uncultured Spirochaetaceae bacterium | reverse complement strand
GATGCCCTGCTTTTTTATTGTTTTAAAGACGGATATTTTGCGGAGATTGCAAATCAGGGAGATTCTGCGTGTATTCAGGCTGATTTTGCTTTTGGCGGTTTTTGGCAAATTCTTTGTTCGGGGAAAAAAATTCCTTTTGCAGAATACTATGATGCCCGTACTGCTTGCGGGATTTCAAAGGATAAACGGACTTTGTTCGTCTTGGTCGCAGAAAAAAGCTTTTCTAGCCGTGGGCTTTCTTACAACGAGTGCTCGGGGCTTTTTTTACTGCTTGGGGCAGTAAATGCCATTGAGCTTGACGGAGGCAGCTCGTCATCGCTTTTTGTTGATGGACAAATAAAAAACTACGTTTCAACCCCTGTAAATGTGGCTGCTGTCGTAGGTTTTAGGGTCAAAAAGACGGACTGAAATTCGGTATCGGAAAAAAGTTACAAAAATTAATATATTGTTTACGTTGACGATTACAAAACAATAAGCTATTATTTATGTTATGGGAATTCTTACAACGCAAAAGCTTACAGAGTTTTACGATCAATATCGGGATTCTGAGATAACATATACAAAAGATATTATACGAACCTTGAAGCTTGATCCTAGACAAGTCTATGTTAAGTGTGCCAGCGGACAGTGGCCGTGTATTCTGAATTCAACGTCATACCTTCTTGCAAGGATAATTGTTGGTACAAAGAGTGGTGCATTCACAGCCCTTACTGAAAAAGATGCGAACGGTAATGTTCCTACAATAAACCTTCGGTTGTCTTTTTTTCAGGAAGATGGTCAGTTAATGACATTTTTCATCTCTGCCAAAGTTTCAAAGATGACTCCTTATATGAATTCTAAGGATTTGGCGATAGCGACGCTTTCTTTTACGCAGCGTCCGCCGGATGACTTCATTGAGGTTACAGGTCGTCTTCTTGAAGCTAATGCAAACGCTATTCGTCGCCGTGATGAAAGAATTATCATTAACGAGGACAGCAAGCGTAAATTGGGGCTTGTAAAAGAAGAGTGTGTAGTAATTGTTCAGGGGGTTCCTCGGCATTGTATTTTGCGAGATATTTCTTTTTCTGGGGCAAAAGTTATCCTTATTGGATTGTCTCAGTTCTTGAGCGGCAAAGAGGCTGTGGTTCGCATTGAATTTGAGAACCCTGATGAAATTGTTTCTATCCGTGGAAATATTGTTTCGGCTGATTTGATTGAAGGGCGAAAGGATATTTGCTCTGCGAGCATCAAGTTTGATGAGAATGCTGTTCCGCTTGCTTATAAGCTTCATGTAAACGCTTATTTGACATCGGTCAGAAAGGCTCAGCTTTCTGCAACTGAGCAGATTGCCCAGCAGCGTAACGCTCAGGTATAGCGATTCTCGCAGTTTTATTGATTCTATGTTGGCTAAAGCACCGGTTGATGGCTTGCTCCATTAATCGGTGTTTTGATTTTTAAATTTGAGCAAGTTTTGGGACTGGACAGTCTTTTTTAAGCTTGTTCATTCAAGAAAAAGGTGAGTTATGAATCCTGTTAATCCATTAGATTCCATCTATTTTATTAATCTTCCTGAAAATTTTAAACTTTCTGAGAATGCAATACACATTGATCCGTCAATTCCCCTGCCTGTGCAGAAAAAAGACGCTGATTCTCCTGGAACCTTCAATATGGCGGAGCTTACTCCAGAGCAGGTTCTTGCAGGGCTTCTGACAATTCTGGCTTATGATAAGTCCAACAAAGACATAATGTATTATCGCTCGCTTTTGAAAGAAGCTCGCCCGAACCTCAAGAAGGAGCTTACGGAGGCTGCCATTCTAAAGGCAAAGAACGAGGATTATGAGCTTGCTGAGGAAATATTTAGTGCTTTGCGTGGTTTTGACCCAGATGATATGACCACGGTGCTGAATACAGCTTTGTTCTTGGATCAGCGTGCCGACTCATATAGGCGTTCTGGATTGCTGGAAGATGCAGATGCTTATGACGAGGATGCTCTTTCATATTATAAAGAAGCTTTGAATGCCGAGCCTGCAATGCCTGACGCGTTTTTTAACGCAGGATTTTATTATCTTAAAAAGTATGATTATCATCATGCAAAGGATAATTTTGAGACTTACCTTGCACTTACTTGTGATGTAAAAGATGAGGATTTGGGCGAGAACGGATTGTATAAAAAGGAACGCGCACAGCAGATTGTAAATGAGATTTCTAACCGAAATATGGATGATGACCATTTTAACGCTGCTTACAAGTTGATTTCCAGCGGCGAGGAAGAAAAAGGCCTTGACGAAATCCGAGCCTTCCTTGAAAAAAATCCCAACGTCTGGAACGCATGGTTCATGCTCGGCTGGGGTATGCGCCGTATTGCTAATTATGACGCTGCTCGCCAAGCATTTAACAAGGCTCTTGAATGCGAGGGCGGTGACACTCCAGATACTTACAACGAGCTTGCAATCTGCTTGCTGGAGCTTGGCGACCTGGATGCTGCCGGCAAATGCCTGGAAAAGGCTCTTGCAAAAGAACCTGAGAATACAAAAATTATCTCGAACCTAGGATATATGGCATTGAAGGCTGGAAATCCTGCCAAGGCTGCAGCTTATTTCCAGACTGTGCTTGAGATTGACCCTAACGATATGATTGCTCAGACAGAGCTTGCAAAGCTTGACGTTTAGTCGAGAAAATCCAGCAGAAGCGTGTCTCCTGTCTGGATTCCTGCCCGCTTGAAGTATCCCTGTGGAACTTCAAGCGCGTAGCGGACGCTCGTCGTGCTGTCAATTGGAGCCAAGCTGTAGGGCTTCATATCAAAAATATCACGGATTTTTCCTTTGCGGTCTATGTAAGCGATTGAGAGCGGGGTAGGGGTGTTTTTCATCCAAAAGCTCAGGTGCTTGTCCTGCTCAAAAATAAAGAGCATTCCTGTTCCGTCTGGAATGTGCTTGCGCTCCATAAAGCCGTGGTCACGCTCTGGTTTTGTTTTTGCGATTTCTGCAACGATAGTGATTTGCTTGCCGTCTGCCTCCAAGAGAGTAAGAGTCTTTGTAGCGAGCTTCTTTTCTGAGCACGAAGCGCACATACCGACAAAAAAAATCACGAGAAAGGCGAGAAGCCCAAAAGTTTTTTTATTCATTACTACAGACCTTTTAGGAATTCATCCCTGGATTTTTCAAAAGCTGTCTTGTCAACGTTTGAAGATTCCTGTTTTGAAGAGAAAGTCTTTGCGTCAACGTATTTTAATGTAAGCGGCTTTTCAAGCGACATTATGACGCTGTTGTCTTTCCATAATGATTTTTTTGGGGAGATTTCGTCTGGATTACCGTATTTTTCGCACAGAGTCGAGAAGACCGAGTAGTGGTCTATTTTTTCTGCATTCAAGTTGATTATTATTGTGTAGAGTTTTCCATCAGAAAACTGAAACCAACAGCGTTCAAGAAAAGAGTAAGGCGCGTATTTTGTGTCCGTCTCGATGAGAACTTGTCCGTCTGACGGTGACAGAGAAACATCCCGCTCGCCGCGGTACCCAAACTGTGGCTCCTTTTTTAAGGCACTTTTTACTTCGTCCACGCTCATTCCGAGTTTTATCGATGAAAAACCCGACGGCAGGGCGAACACAGAGACTGATACAAATAAAACCGCTATTAACGATACCAGATGTTTCAATTGCGTTTCCTTGTTATCTTGCCATAGAACGAGCAAGCAATTTGCGATAGAACAAAGACTGTTTGTACAACTCCTCAATGTCTTTGACGATAACCTTGTTCTTCTCGATTTTGATAAGATGGTGTGTTATGAACTTGTACAAAGACTTTGCCTGATCCTCTTTTGAAAGACCGCACATCATGGCGATGTCTGCTGGGCTGTATGATGTTTGGTAGTTTGTGTTCTCTACGGCACCATTCAGAAGATGGTTTTTCTCTAATTGCAGAGCGAGCATATCGAGCATCTTTGCGAGAGGGTCTTCGAGCATACTGTTTATGAGCTGTCTTTGCATTGGCCAAAGGCGAGTTGCGAACGTCGTTGTAAGGCGGGCAATCATCTGTGGCTGAGTTGTTACCATCTGATTGAAGTTCTGCTTGTTTATAGTCATAAGGACGCAGTCTTCGTTTGCGATTGCGCTGGCAGAACGCGGCTTGTTTTCAAGCAAGGCCATCTCGCCGAACATATCGCCTTTTTTGAGAATAGCGAAAGTAACCTCTCGTCCTTCTGAGTCTTCAGTTTCTTTAAGAACCTTTGAGATTTTTATGGAACCGCTCTGAATAATGAACATATCAGCTCCTGATTGAGCCTCCGAAAAAATCATTGTTCCTTGCGGATATTTTCTGATTGGCTCTGCGGAAGGCTCGAAATAAACCGCATGCGAGCGTTTTTTGAGCTTTACGAAACGCTGCTTTGCTTTTTCTGCGAAAGGTCCCTCTTTCTGTACTTTGAGGTATTGGTAGTATGCGAATGTAGCTATATCGATCTGGTCATCGGCATCATAATACTCCGCAACCTTAAAAATTTGGTCGATTGTATCTTCTGCAACGTTCATTGTGGTTCTCATCATAATTGCTTCGTTAAGCTCACGCATACGCTTTGCAAATGTTCGGATGATTTTCATAGCGACAGGGGTGTTTTTCTGGATAAGCTCTGGATACTGGTCGCGCTTTACTGCGATACATACAGTATCTGTTATTGCAAGAGCAGACTCTACATGAGCCTGTCCCGCCATGCATGAGACAACCCCAATGAAGTCTCCTGGACCTAAGTATTCAACAGGACGACCAGGTATCTCAATATTGTGCGTGATTTGTACTTTACCACTTTGGATAATGTAGAAACGGTCTTCAGGAAGTTTTTCTTCAACGATGATAAAAGAATTCTTTTTAAAATTTATGAAAGATAGTTGTAACATGCTTCCCATCCAAAAAAATCAAATACTGATTAAATATTAGCGTTTTAGTGTATAAACTAAAGTTTAACACTTTTTAACATTGATAACAATTTTTATTCGGATAAATTCCGCAAAAATTATTACTTTTGTATCGGAATTTTTTGTCGTATAATTAAAGAAATTGTTTTGAGATAAAATACTCAAAAACATATCTTTCTTTGTCGAGAGTGTATATATGGATATAAACGTTTTATGCAAGAAAATCTTTGATGCTGTCAATGCTGTTGCTGAAAAGCAGTCTTCTCCGATTGCGTACATAAACATTCGTACTGGAAAAGATTTTCCATATTCGGATGATGAATTGTGCACTTGCTTTTCAAAGACTGCATGGGATACACGATTATCGTCGGCTGATTTGAACATTACACATGATGCTGCTATGAATGATTGTCTTGTAAAGATTGAGGATATTACAGACTTTATTGATGATGAAGGCAAAAATAATGTGTATCATGTAAAAGAAGCTGATTCGATAATACGTTAGAAACAGCTTCAGAAAAAGCTGAATGAATAGGTTCTTTTTGCTGCTAAAAAAAATAAAACCCACCTCATCTTTTTTGCACGGTCGCCTTGTGTCGCCCTTGCTGCGGCTTGTGTTTTGCTTCTGTGTCTTCTTTTTTTGCCTAGGTTCTCTGTGGTCTGCTAATTTTTGTCTTAGAAGTGGCGTTACTGATGTGGATTTTACAACGCCTGGACTTTGGCGTATATGGAGTGGCTTTGGCTGGTCTGATACAAACGAAATACCTGATGGCGATGATATTGCGTTTGTTAACACTGCAGATTCCAACGGCTCTATAACCCTTACTGTAAGTGGCAACGTTACTGTCGGCAACATTTATTTAGAGTCTAATACGGCTTCGTCGACTATATCCATCGTGCTTGATGACGGAGCATCTCTTGCTGTGAGCGACACTCTTGGCATTGGTAATATTGACGGCAGCCATTCTGATACGGTCAATGTTTCTGTTACAGGAAACGGAACAATAAGCGCGAATACATTTTCTTATCAGAATACATCTCCTGATTCAACGCTTACCATCGAAGGAAACGCGACTATTGGGGCTACTACTATACAAGGCACTAGCGGCGAGCTTACCGTAAGCGGGGACGGAACAGGAAATCTGAACGGAATCGTTTCTTCTGGTGCGAGCGTTACAATTGATGAGACATCAGTATCTTTGAACGGAGCCTCTCCTGTTACGACTTATTATTGGACAGGAGCCGCTGGTGACGGATTGTGGACTACAAGCAAAAACTGGGCTTATGAGAAGACTGATGGTACTAGAAAGCCTGTTATTGCGGGATATCCTGGCACAAAGGACAATGATACAGCAGACTTTACGGATGTGACGGCGTCTCCTTCAGTAAGTGGCTTTACCGTAAAGACGAGCGGAAATACTGTAAAAATAAAGACTGTCGAAAATGATGCGTCAAAAAGGATTGTATTGCGTTCTGATGACGCTGACAGCGTGAATAATGCAAAAATTGATGTGGAAGGCTGGGTTATTTCAGAATGTGAAAAGCTTGGCGGTGTTTCTATAGAGTCTGGTAATTTTCAGCTCTATAGTGCATTGGAAATTTCTGGTGACTTGGGAATTACTGGAGGAACGCTGACCCTGAACAATAATATTACCGTGGACGGTAACACAACTTGTTCTGGCGGTATTAGCTTCAGAAATGACGGAACTAATGTTGTTGGCACTTTTCTGGGAAATGTAGATTTGTCGGGAATGTCAGCCTCAGATTTTGCCAAGGGAACAGGAACCGTAAAGTTCTTTAATCCTGTGGATACGAATACTGGGGCTACGGCAAAAACTTTTAAAACTTGCAGCGGACAGTCTTTTAACAATGTATTCTTTGGTGGAAACGTAACATTTGATTTGACTGGTTCTGTTACTGCCGCAGAGTTCTCTATGAACGATACTACGGGCGGAAATTACTATAATGCAGCTGATTTTACTGCGACTCTTACCGGCGGCTCTCTTACAGCCGACTCCATGGAACTGAACCGTGTTTCTTCGACTGCTGGCGTTATAGGAACTCTTGTGCTTGATTCTGATGTAACCCTGTCGAGCTCTGGAGGTGCGAGCGGTGCTCTAGTGACTCATAGCGGAACTACGGTAAAAGTTGGAGGAGGTAAAAAGCTTACTGTTGCTGATGTTTCTCATTTTGCTAACAGCGGTGTTCCTGTCTCGAATTTTATCGTAAACGGCACTGTTGAAGCGTCTGGTTCTATAGACCTTGGGAGCAGCACGGGATGTACAAAACTTAACGTTGCTGGCGGAGGGGAGGTTAGAACCCCTGTTCTTAAATGCTCTGCAACCACATACTTAAATGATGGCGAGACTGTAGCCGTAGCAAATTCTGGTACAATAGAGGTGTCTGACAAACTTGATATTCCGTCTATTTCAGGCGAGTCGGGTACGATTTTCGCAAATGGTAGTTCTGTCTCTGTTAGTGTTTTGAGCACTACGGAAAATAAGGCTGGAACCCTTTCAGTTTCTGGCAATGCGACTGTTTCTTCGCCACTTGTGTTTGCAGCGATTGAAAGTTCTTCGACTGGAACTGGAGGTGCGACAGTTACCTTTGATAGCGGCTCTTTACAGACTTTTTCTAGTGGTGCGACGTTTACTGGTAGTGCCACGAATCCGCTTACAATGACATCTGGTGGCACTTGGAACGCTTATTTTGAGGGAACACCAGCGAACACAGATTTTTTTTATACAAAGGTTGAGAATAGTGCTTCCGTTGATTCAGACGGGACTACTGCGAAAAAACTGGGACTGGCACAGACACCCCAGACCGTTGAGGAAGTTAATCCATCTTCTCCGACAACGGTAGACTGGTTTACATCCGCATTCTATTGGTTTGGAAAAATTGACGAGAGCTGGGGGACTGCGGGTAACTGGTTTTATGACTCCGCAGGCTTGAATGTCGCTGTTGTCGCTCCTCCTTATGACAGTTCCCTGGACATTGTTATTATGGATAACGCTCCGCATGAGCTTGTTCTTGATAATGCGATTACTGTCAAATCGTTTGAGATAAAGCAAGACAAAATCGCTGATTTTGCAGAATTTGATGTTACTGTAAATGGACCTGCTCCTACGGCGACAAGCAAGCCTTTCTTGAACGATGGAACAATAAGGCTCAAAGGCTCGCAGACAATATCTTGTCCAGCTTCTGGTTTTGTACTTGGGGCTGATTCGACCGTTGAGTATTATGATGGAACTATAACTTCCCTTGAGCTTGGAAACTCATACAAAAATTTGATTTTCTCAGGGGATTTTAACATAAGTCTGAGCGGAAATGTCTCCGTTGAAAAAGATTTTGTCATTTTTGGTGGCAAATATAGTGCTGATGACCCTCATTACAGCGGAGCTGATACTCGCTATGCCTGTTACGGGCATGATTATTCAAAGACTGCGTCGGGAGTGGCTTCAGTTCTTTCTGGCGGAACTTTTACGGTAAGTGGGAATTTTTATTCCAATGGAGCGAATCTTGACGGTTCCTTGACGTTTAATCTTCCAGCTAAGACCCTGCCGCCTGTGTTCAATACGACGGACAATGTTACGGAGCGACAATGGGGCTTGCCATTTTCGGTTGTTTACAATGGAACGGTTGGAGCTTCTGTTACTGCGGTGGGAACAAAGGTTGCGGCTTCTGTCACAATGCAGGGCGTAACCGCTGCTGATACGTCGGCTGCGGCAGACCTGACCGCTGCGAACGGATTCCAGTTCAACTCGCCAAAAATTGCAACTGCTTACACCGTAAACGACCGTGTGCTTGCCGTTAAATTCTCGCAGGATGTGAGGGGCATAGCAAATACGGACTCTGGTGCTGTTGTTGCGACCGATGGCTCGACAAATTCACTTGTGGGCGTATATTACAACGGCAAGACGTTCAAAATGTCAACAGGCGTTTACTCGAACAAGGCTTGCACCTCGGTGTTTATCGACGGCGGCACTATAACCGCTGGAACTACAGTCGAGGACACTATTCCTGTGTATTTTTCTGCGTCTGCGGCGGATTTTGCTTGGAATACAGACGCTACGGGGGCTGATGCGTTTAATTCTGCTGCGGGCTTTGCTACGGCTGACAGTTGCGACCGTACAGGAACTCATCGCACGGCGACTGTGGACATAGCATTCTTGCATGGGCTTTTTTATGCTGCAGACGGCTATACAATGTGTCAGAACTACGGCTTGGGCGAGACGGTCTCTGTTGGCGGAGATTCTGTTGGTTCTGCCTACGACGAGACAGAGGATCATGCTCCAGCTCTTCTTATTGGTGCCTATACGGGGCGAGAAAAGCACGTGACAGGAACGACACAGCCTTTTTACGATGCTCACAATTTTATTGAGTTCCGATACAGCGAGGCTGTGGACATTGGAAGCCTTACCGCCGAAGGTGGCGACACCAATGTACAGGCTTCAGTTTTTGACAGCACAGATACAGCGAGTTATGGAGGTGCTCTTGTGAACGGCGGCTCTTCTCTTGCTGTGTCTGGCTTTGGAAGCATCGCGTCTGGAACTGTTGTCTCTGGGTATAAAACGCTTAATGTTGCGAGCAGTTCTTATACAGGAACGGTTTCAAATTCTTTGCCTCATGCCTTGTACCGCAAATATGCCCTGTCTTCGTCATCAGGGGAAATCGTTCAGTCTCACCGCGTAAGGATAAGCGTTGCGGGCTATGTTGACGAATCTTCTCCTGTTGACGGTTACAACAACTGGATTGGTTATATTGAGCGAGCGGTAACGCCGTCTGGTGCGGTAACACCTGTTGCTGCGAATATTTTTGACAGGGCTGTTGATAAGGATGGAAATCGACTCAAAAACGGAGTGGATACTACATTTGCAACAACAATCAGCAGAGACAGCTCTGTGAGTGATTTATACGGCTTCTGGGACACAAGCTCCCCCGAATTTGCGATTTATGTAGATAATATCACATCTTTTTGGCATACAAATGATACCGCAGACACTATTTTTGAGATTTCTGGCAGCGATGTAGACGGAGACTTCAAGCTTGACCATGTGGAGATTCATCTTTATGACAACGAGAAGGCTGTTTATAACTCGAACGGACTTTCTTGGCTTTCTCAGGAAGGATGGCAGAATTCGTCTTCTGTAACTGTTTCTCCTGCTCCTGATACTGTCGGAGGAGCTTCTCTTGGTGATGGGGAGGGTGGTATCCGCCATTCTTCATTGCATTTTGTGACTGGTGCGTTCCGTTTTCAGTCCTCAGAGGATGCAAGCTGGCAGAGCTTCGTTTCGGATTCTGTGCTCTCGCAGAGTGTTACTAGGGTTCTCTTTGGTAGGTCTGGTGCGGCTCCGTCAACTTCTGATGACGGTCTTTACATTTCGCTTACTTTGCCAGTTTCGCTCCACAAGCGAACTTTGTTCTTGGTTGAGTATGCAAAATCACGAGCATATATAACAGACCTCGCTGGAAACCTATTAAAGCAGACGGATACGGGTTCTTCTGTCAAACTTATGAATTCTGTTGACACTACGCCACCTGAAATCCTTATGACGCTTGCTCCTGTTGGCTATAACAAGGTATATGCGGTGTTCTCAAAGCCTCTCTGCTACAAGCCGTCAGTGACTTCTGTGCAAAAAATTGAATCGTTGAAAGACAATTCTTCCGTAATGACTGATTTTATGGGGCTGTTCAATATTTCAGGCGGCTCAGGCACGGTTCCGTCAATTACTGGCGTAAGCTATGCGGGCGGTGGAGCTTCGTACTCTGCGATGCTGTTCTATTTGAGCAGAACGCTTACTCTTGAAGATATTGAGAACTTGAGCATTATGATTGATGAGACAAGCACCTCTGCGACAAAGTTCTCTGATTTACGGAGCAATACTTTTGATAATCTTGATTCTGGCACAGGGCATGCTATTAGCGATTTTGCCCTGAATGCGGTCAACGTTGTCTATGCGTTTGCGGAACCAAAGGGCGAGGACTCTTATGAAGCTGTTCCTTGCTATGATTTTACAGGCAATGCTAGCGGCAATGCGGGCAGACTGCTTGCAGACCGCGATATAACGGTTCAGGTTCAGTTTGCGGGAAGCTATGATTCAAACGGAAATGCAGAGCAACCCCAGAACGGCGAAGTTTTGGAGCTGTTCCCTGATGTAAAACGGAATCTAAGACCTGAATGGATAAGCAGCACAGCAAATGCCCGCCTTTCAAAAAACTGGCGTGTGTGGCTCTTGCAGGATTCTGCATCATCCTTTGGCTTTACGGAGTATGCTCCAACAGGAAACTCTAACGGCGTGCGAAGTATTCCTGCTGTCTCTGCAGGGGATTCAGCGGGGCTTTTGTGGAATTTCCGACTGCCCAATATTTTGAATGGCGTGGATTCCTATAATTGGAACGGTGGAGATGAAGTTCAGTTCATTTTCAAGGTTTGTAATTCTGCAGGCTCTTCTGTAACGATTGACCATGATTGTAACACAAATACGGACGCTGTGCCTTTGTATGCTTTGTGGACTCCTAAGACAATGCTTGAGTCTGGAAACTTTGGCTATATAGATTTGTGGTCGTTCACGCTTGCAAAAATAAAGAACCAGCGTGGCGGAGTGACTATTATAAACAATGTAATCGACACAAATGTGCGGGAAGAAGCCGTCGTTCAAGTTGAAATGAAGGAGAGCGGCAATCTGAACGTGTTCGTGATGACTCTTGACGGAAACATTGTAAAGCGGCTTGCTCACGGTCGCGTTAACGCAGGAACCCATTACTACAAATGGAACGGAACGAATGTCGGTGGCAGGTCTGTCGCTCGTGGTATGTACTTTGTTCGTGTAGTAGGTCCTGGCATAGACGAGACGCGTAAGGTCATGTGCGTAAAAAATTAGGTGAGTGCTTGGAACTTCCTTTTAGTGACACAAAAAAACTTATCTAAACAGTCATAAATTCTTTGACAAATAAAAATTTGTAATGCAGAATTAAAAAATAACGTTAAACTTCTTGTTTTTTATTCCTTGGAGGGGTAAGGCAAGATTTTCTGTGAACTGACCCCAAATTTTAGGACAGTTCACTGTCTTGCTGCGTATAAGTTCATACAAAAAAAGGAGTTCTGTATGAAGAAGATTTATAAAATCATGGCGGCATTTTTTGCGTTTTTGCTTTGTGCTGTAAGTGCTTTTGCTGCTGGCGATTGGAGCGTTACGCTGGACGAGTGTGGACCGCAAAAAATTGCTGTAATCAAAGTTGTTCGTAACGCAAACGGAATGTCGCTGAAAGATTCAAAAGCTTTGGTCGAAAGTACGCCTAAGCTCGTTAAAGACAAATTGAGCGAGGCGGAGGCAGATAAACTTGTAAAAGAGCTTGTCGATGCTGGCGCAAAGGCAAGCAAGAAGGGACCTGCGGGAACGTCTTCTACGGCTTCCTCTTCGTCTTCTAGCAAGGGCTGGAGCGTCACATTGGACAGCATTGATTCAACAAAGAAGATTGCTATTATAAAAGCCGTGCGTGCAGCGACAGGTCTTGGACTTGCTGATTCCAAGGCTCTTGTGGAAAGCACTCCAAAGCTTGTAAAGGACGGTCTTACAGAGGCTGACGCAAATAAGCTCGTTGCGGACTTAAACGCTGCCGGTGGAAAGGCAAGCAAAAAAGCACCAGCAGGGGCAAGTACTGGTACTGTTGCAACCGCAACGGCACAGGCTTCGTCTGGTGGTTCTGCTAGCGGTAAATTTGTTCGTGTTGACGGCGGAACGTTCACAATGGGATTGAAAGGTGGCGATGCTGATGAGGCAACCCTTCACAAAGTTACTGTCGGAACATTCTCTATTAGCACGACCGAGGTTACCCAAAAGCAGTGGAAAGATATTATGGGCTGGGATGACAGCCGCGGAAAGTATAACGGTGATGAATTCCCTATGGTAAAAGTCTCTTGGTTTGATGCGCTTGAATTCTGTAACGCGCTCAGCAAAAAAGACGGATTAAAACCTTGCTACGAGAAGGACGGCGACAACTGGATTTGGAAAAGGGATGCAAACGGATACCGTCTTCCGACCGAGGCTGAATGGGAATTTGCGGCTCGCGGAGGAAACAAGAGCAAGGGATACAAGTTCAGCGGAAGCAACGATGCGGGTGAAGTTGCTTGGCACATTGGAACTGCTGACGAATATTTACGCAAGGTTGCACTTCTTAAGCCAAACGAACTTGGAATCTACGATATGTGCGGCAACGTCTGCGAATGGTGCTGGGACTACTGGGGTAAGCTCTCTTATACAGCAGCTCCACAGGACAACCCTACAGGTCTTTCTAAAGGACAGAACGGAAGGCGTTTGTACAGGGGCGGTGATGTGACTGATGCTGTCGAGAAGTGTATTCTTGGACACCGTGCCTGCAATGACCCTGGTAAGCTCGTAGGAACAATCGGGTTCCGTTTGGTAAAGGGCGAGCTGCCAAAAAGGACAGAATACGTTCTGGTTCAGGGCGGTACGTTCCAGATGGGCGGCGAGACGAATGATGGAGACGCAACGCCTGTGCACACAGTTACAATCAGTCCGTTCTACATCGGCACAACCGAGGTAACACAGGATCAGTACAAAGCGTTGATGGGCAAGAATCCGTCTTCTCACAAAGGTGCTGATGACCTGCCTGTAGAAAAAGTGACTTGGAATGATGCTGCTGAATATTGTAACGCACTTAGCAAAAAAGACGGACTCACTCCATGCTACAAGAACTCTAAGAGCGGCTACATCTGTGATTTTACAGCCAATGGATGGAGACTTCCGACCGAGGCTGAATGGGAATTTGCGGCTCGCGGTGGCGGCAAGGAGAACTTTAAGTTCAGCGGTAGCAACGACAGCACAGAAGTTGGCTGGATAACTGCGAACAGCAAATGTACACGCAGCGTTGCGACACTCAAACCTAATGCACTCGGACTCTATGACATGACTGGTAACGTACGTGAATGGTGCTGGGACTGGTGGGATAAGCAGTCTTACACGAAACACGACCCAAAAGACCCTAAAGGCGTTCCGAATGGAACAAGGCGTGTTAACCGTGGCGGCGACTGGGGCTCTGACGGAAGTGCGGACTGGGGCTTCGGCTATGTATTTGAGCGTTATTCTACAAAGCCTGCGGAATGTGGCTCAGATGTCGGTTTCCGCGTAGTTCGTAACGCAAAATAAATCTTATTTGTAATAGGCTCTGAGACTTTTTGTTTTGGAGCCTTATCTTTTAAAACCTTTAATAAGGAGTTTTTAATGAAGAAAAGAATATTTGCGGCATTAGTTGCCTTTGCCGTGTTGGGTGTATTTTCTTTGCAAGCACAGGTAAAGAAGAAGGTCAGCTCAAAAACCGCAGTGACCAAAAAAGTTGCGGTAGCGGCTGAGGTCGCAACTTGTGATATTGGTGAAAAAGGTATAGGCGGCGGAACCGTCTTCTTTGAGAACACGAACTACAAGACTGACGGATGGCGGTATCTTGAGGCTTACTGGTCGGACAGCTCAATAGGTGTAAAATACTCGGACGGAACAAAGTTCCTTAATGACATCAATGCTGGAAAAGTAAAAGACCTGCAAGCTGTCAAAAAATCGGACTGGTATGTTCCGAGCAAGAGCGAGCTGAGTTCTCTTGTATCTGCCGTTGGCTATCCAAAAGGCTTGTTGCCACCTGGAAGATACTTTGTAAACGGCGGAAATGAATTCGTAAGCTTTGATTACGATTTGAAGACAAAAAAGCAGACTTTGAACAAAATGCCTGCGCGCTTCAACGCCATAAAACTCAAGCAGCCAGCAAAAGCTCTTAAAGGAGCTTCTCTCGCAAAGTTTCAAAAAGACCTTTATAAACGCACTAAACTTGAAGAAAAGAGAAAGGCTCTCAATGTTGGAAATTTTGTCGTAGTCAGAAAAATCACTGTTGCGGAGCTTTCAAGACCGGCTCCTAAATTCAGGTTTGCAAAAGGCGGCACGTTCTCCCGCAAAGACCCAAAACAGCGGGCTTCTGAAGAAAAGCTTGAGACGACTTCCGAGGTCACTTATTTACCGAATGGAGACGGCTCTGCGATTACCGATTATTCTGCAATCGATAATTATGTTTTGACGGTCGAAATTCCAGACTCAATGTCTATTGCCGATGCCGCAAAAAAAATCTGTCAGACTGCAAGAAGCGACATTGAGAAGGCTCGTGCGATTTTTGCATGGATTGGCTATAACATTACTTATGATAGTGATTCTTTGAATATTGCAAGTTCTGAGGAGCAGCATGAAATCGGAATCTACAACGGAGAAAAAACTTTTGAGCGACGAATGGGCGTTTGCGCGGGATATTCTGCGCTCTTTAAGCTCATGGCGGAAGCCGTTGGCTTGCAGGATGTAAAATATATTAGCGGATATTCAAAGCAGAGCAGTACGCGATACAACGATGAGCTTGGAGGACTTCACGCTTGGAACAGCGTAAAATGCGGAAACAAAACTGTCCTTCTGGATTCTACTTGGGGTGCCGCATACTCGCAGAACGGTTCTGGTGCTCCTGTGTTAAAGGAAACTTGGTTTGATTGTGACCCAGAGCTTTTTGTGCTTTCTCACTTCCCTCTAAAAAATGGTGCGCCTGCTCCAAATGGCGACATAGGAACGACAAAACCATTTACTCCAGTTCCTGAAGATCAATATCTGTCAAAACCTATAAATACGGAAATTTTCCAAGTAACTCCGTATGTTACTCCGATTTTTGCAAAAGCTGGTGTATCAAATAACATGAACTTTTTGAAAAATCACCCAAAAGCATGGACTGTAAAGACTTATACAAATTTCGATTCAGACCTAAAAACAGGGCTCAGGCTTAACAGATTTGAATTCTCAAATGAGCTTGTTGTTGGTCAAAAGGTGAAATTCAACTTTGAGATTCCTCAGGGTAAAATGCTTTACGCAAAGTTCAACGGAACTCAAAGAATTGATTTTGAAAATTCAAAGGACATTGAAGTCTGTTTTGAAGAGCCTGGTCAAGTGGTCTTCTATTATGGAATTCCTGGCCAAACCTGTTATGGCATTATTAGCTACGATGTAGTTGCCGCCCGTTCAGCCCCTCACGAGCAGGCAATGAAAAACGCATTTGCAAATTATTAATTTGCAATTTGCAATTTATTAGGGTGAATGTCGAGTTTCGCAACTTTTCGGATATTGCAAAAAAACGGCGCGAAGGAGTGAAACGGCTTACGAAAACACTCTGTTTGTGCTGCCGCGTAAGCGGCAAACGTATATAGTTACAAGCACAAACAGCGTGTAGCAGGCT
>CADCRJ010000195.1 GCA_902803735.1 uncultured Spirochaetaceae bacterium | reverse complement strand
CAGGCCAAATCTGAATGGGACAGCCTTGCAAGTGCCCGCAGCAAATTATCTGATGAGATTGCTGCCGTCCTCAATTATGGTATCTAAATTGTTTCGGTATATCAAAAATATTTGATGATATTACCTAAAAAATATAATAAGGAAAAAAGATATGATTTACACAGACACTCGTGATAAATCTGTAAAAACAGATTTTAGAACAGCGGTTATCAATGGAATGAACAAGGATACAGGTGGTCTTTACATACCTGTTTCTTTCCCAAAATTGAATCCTAGCTTTATAAACAAGACTCCGGAACCATGCTTCCGTGATATAGCCTTTGAAATGGCTAAGCCTTTTGTTGAGAATGAAATTCCTGACAATGATTTGATGGCAATTATTAACGATGCTTATCCATTTTCCGCTCCGATTGTGCCTGTTGACAAGACGTCTTATGTTCTTGAGCTTTTCCATGGTCCGACTTGTGCATTCAAAGACTTTGGCGCTAGGTTCATGGCTCGCGTTATGTCTTATTTCAACAGAAACGAGTCTACTCCGCTCCATATCTTGGTTGCGACAAGCGGTGACACGGGTTCTGCTGTTGGTAGTGCATTCTACAAGGTTCCTGGACTTGACGTTACAATTTTGTATCCAGAAGGAAAAATAAGCCCGTTGCAGGAAAAGCAGCTGTCTACTTTTGACGGTAACGTAAGGGCTCTAAAAGTAAAAGGAACTTTTGACGACTGTCAGAAGCTCGTAAAGACTGCATTTACAGATGAGACTCTTCGTGAGAAGCTTAGGTTGTCATCTGCAAATTCTATCAATATTTCGCGACTTTTGCCTCAGAGCTTCTATTATATGCATTCAAGCCTTGTTGTAAGAAACAGAAGCTGGGCTGACAACAAGATTGAGAATCCTGACATTATTGCGGTTGTTCCGAGCGGAAACTTTGGAAACCTTACATCAGGTCTTATTGCAAAAGAGATGGGTGCACCTATAAAAGGCTTGGTTGCCGCTACTAATTCCAACAAGACAATCCCAGATTGGATTGCCAGCGGAAATTATGAGACTCGCCCTTCTGTCACAACTTATGCAAATGCTATGGATGTCGGTGCTCCAAGTAACTATGAGCGTATTTCTGCGTTTTACTCGCTTGAGCAGGTCAGAAAAATGTTTGCCGCATACTGGCTCGACAATGACGGAATTGTTGATGCTATAAGCAGCTGTTATGATAAGACTGGCTACACTATTGACCCACATGGTGCTATCGCTTGGAAGGCTTGGTATGATATTAAGACTTCAGCAATGGAAAGCCTTGTTGCGGGGCAGAAAAACGACATAGAGAAACCTGGTCTTGTTTCTAATATACCAGAATGGGCTGATTCTATCGTAAACAAAAAGGCTGTTGGCATTATTCTTGAGACTGCTCATCCGGCAAAGTTTGGCTCTACTGTACAGAAAGCTACAGGAAACGCCCCTCTTATCCCTGACAGACTTGAGAAGGTTATGAACCTGCCTGACAAAGCAGTTCCGATGGAAAATGATTATAATAAGTTCAAGGAATGGCTTCTTGCTAACCTTGCTTAGTGCATAAAAAAATCCTGTGCGAGTAGTTTCTTGCACAGGATTTTTTTATTTTGAAAGTTTTAAGGTTTCGTCCGATAAATTCTGATTGCAAACCGAACGCTCTTTTATTTTGGCTCGTTTGATTTGTAAACCATTGACTGTTTATATTCATCAGAAGCAACAGAGAATAGGTTTACATCTGATACGGATTCTAGCATGGAGACATCGCCCTCATAGTCTGCTCCGTCCGCAATCCTTATTCTGCAAGTTTTCAAGTTACCATGCACGGAACTTCCATTGCACAGCTCTATTCTCTCTGAGGCTTCGGCATCGCCATTCAGCTTGCCGTAGATTTCAAGGGATTTTGATGTTACGTTATCAACATCGCAGATTGCGCCTTTTGCAATCTCAAGGTTTCCTGTTGATTTTATCGTGCCCTGAAATTTACCAGTAATGATAAGGTCATCTGTAAATTCCAAAACGCCATAAAATTCTGTTTCCTGTCCAAAAACAGTTATATTTCTTTTTTGTTTTTCTTCAGCCATGTCTCATATCCTTTTGCTTGTTAGTTAGTCTTTTTGGACTGGCAGATTGTACAAATTATTTCTAAGTTCTTGTCCTGGACGGAAAGAAACCACATAATGTGGCGGTACGCTTACAGTCTCACCTGTTTTTGGATTGCGAGCTTTTTCTCTTCCGTTTCGCAACTTCTGTTCAAATGTCCCGAAGCCACGCAACTCAATTGTATTGCCGTCACAAAGATTGTCCTTAACGTTCTCAAAGAATTCGTCAAGAACAGCTTGAATAGAATTTTTTTCTAAATTAACGCTCTGATAAATAGAGTCAACTAGGTCACGCTTTGTAATTTTTTTGTTCGACATATTATAAGAAGGTTTATAAAAAATTAGGGGCATTTCAAAAAGACAAATCTTTTAAAAACGCCCCTCTTTTAGTTCAGGCTAACCTGAAATTATTTTGCAGCAGAAGCAGCAAATGAAACATTGTAAAGTTTCATCATTCTTGACTTCTTGCGAGATACAGCATTACGAGTCAAGACTCCCTTGCTACGAGCAGAATCAAGCTTTGAAACCAATGTATTAAGCTTTTCCTGTGCAAGTTTTTCGTCTTTTTTCTGTACAGCCGCTACAAACTGTTTAGCATAAGTGCGACATTCGCTCTTTATTGCTTTATTGTGCAAGCGACGAGCTTCGCTCTGTGCGTATCTTTTTTCCGCAGATGATTTTTTTCCTGCCAAAGGAGACACCCCCAATTCAAAAGTAGTTAAAGTGTATCAAAGCACAGTCCAATAGTCAATAGCACAAATGCAAAATAAATAATTCAACAAATAGAAAATCTTGTGATTTTCAACAACCCTTTTGCATAGAGCTAGTTTATATGCTACAATGGTGATATACTTTGCAAATAAGCAAATAAATTGCAAATTGGGGGATTTTAATGAAAAGCAGGAAAATTTTCTGTGCAACTATTGCTCTCATTACAGCAGCGTCTTCTTTCTCAATAGAAGTTAATCGCTCTGAACTTGAGACAACAGCTGGCCGTTCGGGAATTGTATTCCAAAATTACAGCGGTCCGCATACTATCATCAACTCTGTTGAGCAAATCCGCGGAATTGGTTCCGCCCTTGGATCGGAGGTTCTGGCTTCTGATGTTGAGAAATATTCAACTGCAGGTACCAAAAACAGATACTATGTTATCCATGCCGTTGATCCAAAAGAAAAGGAGAATCTCGACGCGGATATTTTCATCATTGGAGAAAGCGCAACTGTAGATCATATTAAAAACTTGCGCAGAATCCTTTCAGCATATCTTTCTGCTGCGTACAAATACTCTCGCTCAGATGCAGACACAATCGCTACTTACATAACTGTATACAATGCCGTCTATAGAGGAAACAAAGATTATTTCAACTCTAAGTACAAAAAAATCGTAACTGATGCTATCGCTTCTGATAAGCTTGGTATTTCGCTTGACTATCAGGAATGGGCTGGAAAGACTCAGCTCGTTATTCCTTTGTCAGATGTAAATGGCGGTCTTAGCACTGTAGATACGTCTGTAATCAGTGACCATCAGGTTGTAAAGTCTCTTCAGAATGAAGATGACAAGGGAATCGCAACTCGTAAGTCTATGGTTGACATTAAGGAGCGTGAAGCTGACAATGCTTCTGAGACAGCTCAGGAATCTCAGAAAAAGACTGATGCGGAGAACGCTAAGTTGAAGGAAGAGCAGGATAAGCTCTCTCAGGCTAACAAAGAGGCTGTTCAGGCTAAAAATGATTCTAACAAGGCTCAGAAAGAGGCTGATGAGGCTCAGAAGAAAGCTGACGAGGCTAAGAAAAAGGCTGCTGAGAATCCGAACGATAAGGCTGCTCAGGCAGAGGCTGCAAAATTGCAGACAGAGGCTGACAAGAAGCAGGCTGAAGCTGATAAAAAGAAAGCTGAGGCTGATAAAAAGCAGGACGCTGCAAACAAACAGTCAGAGAACGTTAATGAGCAGGCAAAGAAAGCTGATGAGGCTAAGAGCGAGACAGAAGCTGCTCAGGCTCAAGCTGATAAGAAACGCAATGAAGCTCAGGAGGAAAGAGCTGCTATTGCAGAAGACCAGCAGGCTCTTATGGACAAAGAATCTAATGAATCTGGCAATGTGATTTATGGTTTGAAGTCTATCGATGAAGTTGGCGTAATGTCAGAAATCGTAAAAATGGATGCAGAGACTGGTTCTGTACTTAAGGAATCTCCTGTTTCTGTAATTAGAAGCAGAACTGTATATGAAGACGGAGACTTCTTCGTTGCTATTGCAGGTACTAACTTTGGAAACGGAGCAATCAAGCTTGTTCTTATTGATAAAGAGAACCTTGAGATTGTAAAAGAGAGCAATGAGGTGCTTTCTGAGACATCTGTACTTGTTGAGTTCGGTGGATTCTATTATTGTGTAATCAGAGAGAACAACACATTCTTGATTTCTAAATACAACGAGAATCTTGAGAGCATGAAAAAATCTGCTGTTGCTGTAAAAGCTGCAACACCTATTACGATTACTTCAAAAGGCGTTCTTGCAACTGCTGGTGACGGTAAGCCTGTTCTCTTGAACTTGAATGATTTGGCTGTAATCTCAAAATAATCAATTGTAAGTTTAGTGATAAAAAAGCACCGCATTTGCGGTGCTTTTTTTTAGTTTTCACTTTCAGAAACTTT
>CADCRJ010000194.1 GCA_902803735.1 uncultured Spirochaetaceae bacterium | reverse complement strand
TGAGTCTCGCGCTCCAAGACGACCTGCTCAAGTTCTTTCTTTAGCTGCTGAATCTTTGTCCTTATGTGTCTCTGGTCAAGCTCCAGCTGCGTTTCTCCAGAACCTTTTGAGCCGTAGTTACCGCCTCGCTGGCGTGCCATATCTCCGTACATATGGGCAAGTCTTGGCAGCGAGTATTCGAGACGTGCCAGTTGTACTTGCAGTACGGCTTCTTTTGTCTGTGCCCTTTGGGCAAAAATTCTTAGGATTACTTCATGCCTGTCAAAAACTGGTCGTTTTGCAAGCTTTTCCCAGTTTCGCTGCTTTCTTGGATCCAGCTCGTAGTCAAAGATTATTACATCTGCATCTATTTCTGCCGCGAGTGCTGAAATTTCTTCTGCTTTTCCTTTGCCCATGCCGTAAGCTGGAGCAACTTCAAGCCTTGTCAGGTTGTAAGAGCGTGCGACTTCCATTCCAAGTGTATCTACAAGACCTTCAAGCTCTTTTAAGTTTTTATGTGGAGCACCTATAAGCAATGCTCTTATCTTCTTTTTTTCTTCTGATTCAATATCTATAATTTTGTTTTCTGCCATCCGGCGCCTCATTAATAGAGTTGTTCTGAAACTGTGGTCATTATAACCTGCGTTTTCCGAACAAACCTTGAATTTAAATTTACTCAATAATTCAACATTTGTAAACTTGGTCTAATACACATACGTTTTTTTTCCGAAAATTTGATGATACAGGAGAAAAATGACTTCCGGGCAGAAAGTTGCCGTCAGCTTGTTGCTTTCTGTTCTTTTATTTGCAGGTTTTACCGTCGTTGCTTTTGCCGGATTGTTTGATTTTATAGAAACTGAATTCTATCAGCCGATGGTAATCCGCACTATCGAACAGAAAATAGACTCTATCTTGGCGGCTCAGCAAGAATATATCGATACTCTCTTTCAGCGATTTGAAACTTTTGCTTCAGACGCAAACGTCAAGTCGTTTCTTTCTGCGCGCCCAAATGCAGATTCCATAAAGGCAAGGGAAAAATTACGCGTAAACCTTATGGCTGAAACCTCTGCTTTAAAAGGAATTAGAATCATTGACAGCTCAGGTATAAACATTCATTACAGCACCTTTGCTTCCGATGTCTTGAGCCGCGAGGCGAATTCGATTACATACAAAAAATACTCGGATTTAACGGAGAATTCCGCGGAAATTTCATACGCCTCAATAAAGTCCCCTGACGTGAAATCTGGTAACTTTGGAACTGAGACCAAGAACCGCTTTGTAAAAGACGAGTACGAGAACCGTGTGATTTTTACGCTGCCGTTCTATGATGAGCAAGAATTGTACGCGGGCACTATAGCGTTTTATTGCGACCCTGGCGATTTGAACCACTTTTTGTTTTCAAAGAATCTTATTGATATTACAGGTTACGGATTGCTTGTCACTGCTCCAAAGTCTGAAGACGGCAGTCTTGAAGGTTTTGGCGGCTATGTGTTCGGATTGCCTTCGACAGGGCGCTTTTCTCTTGAAAAGCTTATTGTGCAGCAATGGCGAATGTATCCAGAGCAGACTGTCCAAAAGGTTTATTCGGAAGTATCGGATGAAGGGGCGTCTGTTCCTGAGTACGAAAAAATCCTTTTTACAAAAAAGAGTCCAAGAACTGATTTGGGCTTTATCTCATGGGTTTATGACAATGAGATTTTGCTTTTTCCAGACACGGTAAGGATTTTGCTCCTTGTCCTCACATTTATAACGCTTTTTCTTGTCATTTATTTGCTTTTTAATATGAAGCATGATGATATGACTGTCGTTCGGGATCGAATCCGTAAATTCCAGCTTGCGTTTATTACGGAATCTTTTAATCAGAATAAGCCGTTGCCGGAGAATCTTTCTGAGCGAACAGAGAGCCTCAGCAAGGAAATAAAGAAAAGCCTTGGGGCGAGAGGAAAAAAATACAATAAAGAAATTGATGAAATTTTGGAGCACAGCTGGACAGAAATCCTCAATGCAATGGGAGCTGGCAAGCAGAATCAGCTTTCTGGCGGTGTAAAAATAGATTCTGCCGAGCTAAAAGCTGCTCTTGAGGATATTCTTGGAAGCGGAACGCTGAAAATTCAAGCGGCGAGCATTGCTTCTGACTCTTTTAGCCGACCTGTCTCTAGTGGGGCAGAATCTGCTGCGATTGCTAAGAAAGATGAGCCTGTAGCAGAGAAGAATGTCGTTGAAGAGCGTGCTGCTGTCAGTTCTGCTGAGAATATTGAGCAGCCTGAGATAGCAGAGAAAATTGAGCCAATAGAGGAAGCTGAGCCAGTTGAGGAGCTTTCCGATGTGGAAGAGCTGGACGAAGTTGAAGAGCTTACAGAAGCGGAGCCAATAGAAGAGGCTGAAGCCGTTGAGGAGCTTGAAGAGGTTGAACCAGCAGAAGAAATTGAGGAGATTGAGGAAGCCGAGCCTGCTGAGGAGCTTGAAGAGGCTGAGCCAGCAACGGAAGCTGTGCAAATTGAGAAAACAGAACCTGCTGGGGAAGCAGAATCTGCGGAAAGCAAGACTGTCTCTGATTTTGCAGATAATGAATTTAATGAGAAATTTGAATTTAGTTCTCCTGTTAAGAATGCTGGTGCCGATAAATTTACTGAAAACTCCATTGTTGATGACTTTGATGTAAAAGCCCCTGATTTTTCTTTCCTTGATACGAATGCACCCGCGTCTGGTCATGATACAGCTGTGGAAGTTCAATATTTAGGTGAACAGGAGAAGTCTATGCCGTTTCTTTTTGCAAAATTTGTATCGCATAATGAGCGTCTGACAGAACTTTCTACGCCAGATACCATCGATTCCATAGTTCAGAACCGTGATGGAACTTTTAGTGTCGCGGATTATTCAAAAGATACGAATATTAAGATTGATTCTAAATTCAAAAAACTAGTGGATTCTGTTCGTCGTTAGCTTGTAGGTGCAAGACAGACGAGCATCAGCTCTTCCATAGGAACGTAGTTCCCTGCAAAGGACTCTATGCTTGCATTCAGCATTTGCTCATGGTCTGAGCGGTCAAACTGCAATGAGTAGCCATTTCTCTGCGCAAGCATTGATGCAAAAAGCCTCTGTGTGCGTCCGTTGCCTTCTCGGAATGGGTGCACCGCGTTCAGTTCTCCCATATAATAAGCTAGCCGCTTTGCAAGCGTTTCAATTTGCTTTACGCCTTTTAGGGCACGTTCTGCCTTAAGCTCAGAAAAAATTCTGCCCATTTCTTGCTCGATAAAAGCAACCTGACAAAAATTACTGCCTTTTGAAATATTCACGCGGCGGTAATTTCCAGCCCAATCATATATGTCGTCAAAAAGGAATTTGTGAACAGATTTAAAATGCTGTTCGTTGAAGGTGCCTGGAATAGGCTCTACAAGAAGCTGGGCAGAGCGCAATGATGTGATTTCCCGCTCCGCCTTAAAGAAAACATCCCTGTCGGTTATATTCAGCTTGTTTTTTAATACGGCTGAATTATTATAACAGTAGATGTCGTCATAATCATATTCGTAGGAATAATCAAGCATACTGCCTTTTATATTGATCTACAATTTCTGAAATTGCTTTTGTGAATGTAGTTTTGCCACACAGGCAGTCTGCAATTCTTGCTTTGTCCGCATGTGTAAGCGGCATCTCTTCCATGCTCATTGAAGCATCAACCGTTTTAATAACTGCCTGAATCTGTTCTATACTCATTCCTCTATTATAGCAGATAACAGGCTGTATGTACAGTTCGGAGTATATTTTTTTTTGGTGCTTGTATCGCAGGGCGGATTTTTATATACTTGTTATTATCGATGCTGATATTTTCGGGGGACGAATATCATGCGTCTGGTAAGTTTTTAAATAGGGAGTTTAAAAATGAAGAGACTTTTTACTGTCGTTGCTGCTATTGCAGTATTTTTTATTGGCTCAACAACCTTTGCAGAAGGTTTTGACTGGTCACAATGTTGGTGTAATTACGGTGGCGGCATAGAAAAAGGAAATATCATTCTGAATGGTGGAATTGGTATTACGGAAGATATGTTTGAGGGCGATGACCACTGGGGATTCCCATATATAGAATTTTCAGCTGAATATGCAATGCCTGTATGGAAGCTTCCGTTTACTTTTGGCGGCTACTTCGCTTACGATGCGAGAGGCTTTGACGGACGTACTACTTATGTTCCTTGGGGTTGGTATGGCTGGTACGGTTGGTACTGGGGACACGGCTATTTTGTACGCGAGTCTCACTGGGCAGAGTACAGGTTCCATTTTGGAGGCGAAGTCAAATATCACGTTATGATGCCTGT
>CADCRJ010000193.1 GCA_902803735.1 uncultured Spirochaetaceae bacterium | reverse complement strand
GCGGAAAAGATTTCGGCTCCTACTGGTTTGAGAGCGGAACTCCGTCTTTTTTGGTGAAGACTTTGCAGAACCAGCCGTTGGTTCTTGCGAGCCTGATAAACGGGCGATGGGCAAAAGAAGACCAGTTCAAAAATTACGACCCCGACAGCAAGAATATGCTCCCTGTCGTTTATCAGAGCGGATATTTGACGATAAAGGGGTTGGAGAAAGAGCGTAGAAGATATCTGCTTGACTTTCCGAACCAGGAAATAAAAGACGGTTTTCTTGATGTCCTTCTCAAAAAATTCGTCTCAGTTCCCGACGACGATTTGGGGCTTGCAATCGACAATCTCTGTGATGCCCTGAATGCCCATGATGTGGACAAGGCACTTTCAATCATAAAATCCGCAATCGCAGACCTTCCGACAATTGTCAAGAAAGATATGTGCGAGAATTACTACGAGTCTGTCACGCACCTTATGTTCCGCATGACTGGCTACAATGTGATTTCGGAATTGCAGAATGTGGCAGGCAGAAGCGACGTAATTGTCACCACGAAGGATTCTGTTTTTATTTTCGAGCTTAAAATGGACAAGGGAAAAGCCTCTACTGGCGACGAAGAGAAAAATTCCTCGGAACTCGAAAAAATCCTCGACGACGCACTTTTTCAGATTGACGCGAACGGATATTCGGAGCGATTTGCCGTGAGCGGAAAAACTATGCACAAAATCGGCGTGGCGTTTTCTAGCGAGGGCAGGGGAATCTTGGGCTGGAAAATCAGCGCGTAAAACACATTGAACGGAAGACAGGCTCAGAGTCCTGTCTTCCCGTCATTGCGTGCTGTACATGCATTTTAACGGTTTCCTGCTGCGAACTCTCCCATGTTTATGTCCAGCACTTGGCGGGCTGGTTGAATTATCGAATTCTCATATTGAACATACCATTGAATATCTTCAGTCATTTCACCGTTTGCTAATCCATCAAGGTGTTCTCCTGATTCAATTGGATTGTTATTCTCATAAATATACGAGAGAACATTTTTTGCATGATAAACTACATGATTTGGATTCATTCCATGAAAGTGATACTGCAAATCTGGCAAAAATAACGTGCTCATTCCCAAAGTGTCAATAATCATGTCTTGACCGCCTTGTATAGTAAATAAACGAATATTTACGGCATAATAAATGAATTTCATTTCTTTTGGGAGCTGACAATTCAGAATATCTTGGCGAGTGAGCATTTTCTTGGAATTTTCAAAAATCATAGCTTGGCAGGTTGGAAAAAGTTCTGCCAATGCTTCTATAAAATCAACAAGAAGTTCTGCATGTGTTTTATAATCTAGCTGTAGTCCTAAAAAATCATTTGCAATTACTTGATATTTGCAATTATCAAGAATTTTTTTAGAATCGGGGCAATCCCATGTTTGTGTGACAGCGATTTCATCCAGGATTGGTTGCTTTATTTTTAGACCGTTCATAACCATAAGAGTTGGTGGAACTGTTACCTTTTTATTTTCAAAATCCAGCATTTCCATTTTTGGAGCAAAACATGCATGTTCCTCGTCATATGAAAAGCAATCTACTTTTCCTAGATGAGCGTTCATAACATCGCACATCTCTTGTTTTTCTGGCATTTCGCATTTTTCAGCCATTAAAAGATGAATTATGAATGGACCGATTTTTTCTTCTTTTGTAAGATCTTGAACAATTTTCTTTTTTTTATTAAATAATCCCATTGTTTTATTCCTTTCTGGGTAACGCACAGACTGTGCAGCGTTTTACGAATGCGTACATTATATAACTACTATTGTAAAAATTTAAACCCTAGCTCATTCTTCGCACCAAATTTTCCGTGATATGCGCCCGCTCGTAAATGTATAATCAGTTTGAGGTCGTTGAGATGAAACTTATGAGCGAAAAAGACATTGCACAGTCCATAAAAGAAAAATTATCTCAAATTGAAGAGCGCGAGAACGTCCGCATTATTTATGCCTGCGAGAGCGGAAGCCGGGCATGGGGATTTGCTAGTCCTGATTCAGATTATGATGTGCGTTTCATTTTTGTTCGGCCACTTCAGGATTATCTTCGGGTAAAAGAAGTTCCAGATTTTATAGAAGCAGAGCTTAACGAAATCTACGACATTAACGGCTGGGATTTGAAGAAGTTCTGTAAGCAGCTTTATAAATCCAATCCCGTGATTTTTGAATGGGCAGATTCGCCCATTGTTTACAAGACTTCAGTGGGCTGGGAAAAGGTTAAGGCTTTGATGAATGATTATGTCTGCAAACGAAGCATGATTCATCATTATCTTGGTCTTGCAAAGTCCACGATGAGAAAATCTCTTACGGGCGAGACTGTAACCTATAAGAAATACTTTTATATCTTGAGGGCTGTTCTTGCGGCTTCATGGGTTTTCTATAACGAAAGTCCTGCCCCAACTGAATATACAAAACTTCTTTCGGCAGAAAAAGAGAGATATTCTCAGGGATTAAATCATTTTGCTGAAAAAAGTTTTGAAGAGCTTCTGAATGACTTGCATAAAAAGAAATCATTGGGTTCTGAAAAGTCGAGAGTAAAACGAAATCTTCCTCTGGAAAATTTTATTGATAGTAGAATGGCGACTCTTGCTGGAGAAAGTTCAGATTTAGAAAAACAAGTCTTTACTTGGGAAAAACTGGATGAATTATTTCAGAGTATCGTTCAAGCGGGCGTAAATGAGTGTGACCGCAGGGAAGGTTCCATTTTTAATGGGAGAAATTAAATGGCTGAATATTACAACATGGTTCTTAACGAAGATGAACTCCGCTGGTTTTTTGAGCACATTATCGAAAAACCGCTTGCTTATGAATCTTATATGATTATGCTTGCTTGTCGTGGTAAGAAGCTTACGGACGAGGAACGCGAATATACAAAAGTTGGTGCCCG
>CADCRJ010000192.1 GCA_902803735.1 uncultured Spirochaetaceae bacterium | reverse complement strand
CGAGCTTTGCCCAGAGCATTTTTGAGCAGGACGAGACGGACATCCTGATTGGAGCGCACGGGGACGATGCTGCCGGAAACGCTTACGCTGACTGCTCTGTTGAGTTCATAGACACGATAAGCTCTGCAATCTCTATTGGAACTTACGGCAAAGTCAAAGTTCTCGCTCCGTTTTACAAGAGCAACAAGGCTGCTGTCGTAAAAAAAGGCTTGGAGCTTAAAACGCCTTACGAGCTTACTTGGAGCTGCTACGAGGGCGGAGAAAAACCTTGCGGAAAATGCGGAACGTGCATTGACCGTGCAAAAGCTTTTGAGGCAAACGGCGTGGCAGACCCTGCTTTAGCTTAAAAACAATTTTCGAGGAAAAAAATGAAAAAAAACGATACGAATCTTACACTTTTTAATATACTTTTTGTTGTTTCGCTTGTGATTTCTAACGTTGTGACTGGAAAGCTCATTTACACGGGCATCAGTATTTTTAAAGGAACCGTTGTCACTTTGCCGGGTGCTGGCGTTTGTTACGCAATCACTTTTTTGATGACAGACGTAATCGGGGAGCTTTGGGGAAAGAAAGAAGCAAACAAGACAGTTTTGTTCGGACTCATCGGGCAAGTTTTTGCGACATTGCTCATAATCTTTACGCAGTATCTTCCTGCTGTCGATGACACAATGCAGACCGCATACAATATGCTCTTGGGACAGAACTGGATTTTTGTGATTGCAAGCCTTGTTGGCTATGTTTCGGCTCAGCTTTGGGACGTTTGGGTATTCCACAAAATCCGTGACAAATTCATCGGAAAATACGGCTCAAACCGAAAGAGATGGATTTGGAACAACGTTTCCACAATGACAAGTCAGATTATTGACACCGTAGTGTTCATTGGAGTCGCATTTGGACTTGGATTTGGCTGGTTCTTCAAAAAAGAGATGCACCTTACGCTCCTGTCGATGATGATTGGTCAGTACGTGTTCAAATTCCTGCTCGCGTTGATAGACACACCGTTCTTCTATCTTTTGACGCATGAAAAAAAAACTTTGCAAGTAAGCGACAAAGTTAAGAATTGTGCATAATAGGCGAATAATCATTCCTGGAATAGTAATTCCTATGACAGTCTGTTTTGTGTTATAATCGAATTTGGAGAAAAAAATGCGTTTTATACATACTGCAGACTGGCATTTGGGAAACCAAATGCATGACATAGACAGGCATGAGGAAGTTTTACAGTTCCTTAATTGGCTTAAAAATCAAATAATCGAAAAAAAAGCGGAAGCACTTGTTATTTCGGGCGATATTTTTGATACGGTAAATCCGAGCGTCGAAGCCCGAAGATTTTACTACAGCTTTCTTGCGTCCCTTGTCGGCACGTGTTGTCACAATATAATAATCGTTGGCGGAAACCATGACTCGGCTGTTCTTTTGGATTCTGCAAAGCAACTTCTTGAAGTTCTTGATATTCGGGTTGTTGGCTCTATAAATAACTTGTCTGCAGAAGACATGGTTTTTGAGCTGTTTGATGGTGATAAGAATGCGATTGGAATTTGTATCGCTTCTCCGTTTGTCCGAGAGACTGAGCTTAGAAACCTTTTGGATGATAGTGACATTGAGGATTGCGACCTCTTTTCTGTCGCATATAAGCAATTTTACGAAAATCTTTACGAAGCTGCTGAAAAACTGCGGGCTGGACGTAATATCCCTGTTATTGCGACAGGACATCTCTATGCACGGGACTTGGAGGGACGGCTCAATGGGGTTGCAAGCAACGTAAAGAGCGACGACGGTGTAAAAGTGCTTGATGTGCTTGGAACTCTGGGAAATGTGCCTTCGTCTGTTTTTCCGCCTGTTAATTACGTTGCTCTTGGGCATATACATTATGCGACTACTGTAGCAGGAAATCCCGCAATCCGCTACTCAGGCTCTCCGTTCGTGATGGGCTTTGATGAGGCAGAAATCAATCACTATGTTCTTTGTGTTGATGTAGAGCAAGGCTCAGCTCCTTGTGTGGAGAAGCTTGAGACTCCGACAGCCGCTGTTTTTAGGAGAATAGAGGGGACTTTAGGCGAGATAAAGGAAAGACTTTCTGCTTTTTGTAAATTCAGTCCAGAAAAGCCTGTATATCTGGAGTTGTGCTATAAGCGTGACATTGGCAGCAATGCATACGAATTCCTTTCTGATGCAATTGCGGCTTTGCCAGAAAACGTTCATATTGCAAGCTGGAAAATTGCAGAGCAGGAGAACCACTTCTCAGCAATTGGCTTTGACTCGCTCGATGCCGAGGAAGTCAAAAACCTTGATGACCAAGAAGTGTTCAGCCAGCTTATTCTCGCGAGGGAAGGGCTTTCTCCAGACTCGGATGAAGCAAAGGCTGTTCTTGAAAAATTCCTGCCGCTGTTCTTACAAATTGCAGGTGAGTAGTCCTTGCAGCTAAGCGGCAAAAGGCGTGTTTGTAGGGCTTCCGTTCGGGTTGTCGTTCCCGTTCATGTCTATGAGCCAGAGGAGGAATCTTATCTTTTGTGGTAAGATTTCTCTAAGCATTACTGTATCATTTGAGTGAGAAGATGCTGATACTGAGCTTTCAATCAGGTCGCTCATAATCGGCGGAAGCGTTCCAAAGAGGTTCCATGTCTCGCTTTCGCTGTACTGGCGTTTTTCTATTGGTGGATTGTGTTCCTGTAAAATGGTGTCTGGGTAGAACTTGCAAGGTCTCCAGACTTTTTCGCCCGTGCGGTCGTAGGTTCCTGCAGCCCCGAACAGGCGGCAGATGAAAGCTCGTCCTTCATAAATGGAGCAATGATAAGGATTTTCTTTATCGAATAATGGACATGTTTTGTCGCCGTTGTCAAACGGAAATTCGCCATCTGCTATTGCAAGTGCGGTTTCTTTTTGGTTTTCCAAAAGCCATGCAGCCATATACAATGCTTCGCTTTCAAAAAGGTCTGGCTCAAAGTTTTTGCAACAGCTTCCGCATCCAGATGGACAAGTAAATTTGCTGTTCTCGTACCAAGTGTTCTGTTCTTTGGAAATCCGCTCGTAGGCAGACTCTATTTCAACAAGAACGTCATAAACAGACGTTCCTTCAAGTTTTTCAAGTATATAAGGAATCTTTGACATAATATCCTCATTTTGAAGCAAGTTAGTCTCTAAAAATGCCCCTTTGGAGACTTTTTAGAGATTACTTTTTTTTGACGGTTTTGACAATTTTCCTTTGCTGAAAAATTTGTTCTAAATATTTATCATTCCGATTAATATACCAATTATTATGACAGTTGCACAAAAAAGGCGGTAAGCAATGTTTTTTTCCTTAAAAACAAAATAGCCGCCTAGTATTGTTACTATGCATCCGCCCTGTTTTATAAGTGTCATAACTGTGATTCGGCTTTCTGGGATTCCGTTTGCAATAAAAAGTGCCTTGTCACCGATTATGAACATAATTGCAAGAAGCCAAATCCATTTGTTTTTCCAAACAGTCCTACTGATTTTTGTCCTTGTCACAAGCACATAAATCAAATAGTAGAGAATCATGAAAAAAGTATACCAAAACTGAAGCTGAGAGCTTGATATGTCTTTCATAAGGACTTTATCAAGAAATCCAGATATTGCATTGAGCAAACAGGAGGCAAGGGCAAGGATTACGAAGATTGTGGTTCTTCGCTTTTTTTCCGTGCTCTGTGCTTGTTCTGAAATTGAGGAAGCTGAAATGTCCGTAGATTTAGAAACGATTTGGGCTTCAGTATTGCCTTGATATTTCAGAAGTTTTGCAAGGAATGGCGGGCGAAATTTTAAGAGCAGCAATCCTGAGCATACAATCACAAGACCGAGAGCCTGCAAAAAACTGAGCGGTTCTCCAAGCAGGAACACACCGAAAGATGTCGCAAAAAGCACACGCGAGAGGTCAATAATGCCGTACAAGCTTACGGGCAGCTCTTTTAGAGAGTGAAAACTGCAAATCCATGCAAGGAAAACCGCTACGGCTTTTATTGCGATAAAAACAAAAAACTTTGGTTCTAGTCCTCCTGCGTTTGGAGCTTGCGGAAGAACCAGAAGAAAAGACAAGAATGTGTATTGGACAAGGACTTCCATTACGGAGTTTTTTTTCAAAGCTTTTTTCTTTGCTATTTCTCGCAATCCTTTCAAAATGCCGTAAAGTAGGACAAGTAAAATCCAAATCATTGTATAAAAACTCCTATCTTGCGAATTTTTACAAATTTTGCAGATAATTGCAACTGTTTGCAAGTAGGTTGCAAATAGTAAAATACACAGAAACGAAGTTTCAGAAATCAAAACTCGGCATTCGCCCTGAGAAGTGTACCACTAAGGCTGTAGCAAGACGGGTTATTTTTTTCTATAATGCTAGTATGCGAATTTTAAAGCTTGAATTTGAGAATCTTAATTCTTTGAAAGGCAAGTGGGCGATTGATTTTACAAATCCTGACTATGCCAAAAATCATGATATATTTGTAATTCACGGTCCTACAGGGGCTGGAAAAACTACTCTCCTTGATGCAATAACGCTTGCCCTGTATGGGCGTACGCCACGCCTTGTGTCGATAAACAACGGCGAGGGCGGAAACGAGATTATGACACGCGGAACTGGCTACTGCAGGGCTGCGGTTGTGTATAAATGCAAAAAAGGGCTTTTTTATTCTGAATTTCAGCAGAATAGGGCTGGAATGAAAGCTTCTGGCAACTTGCAGCGAGCTTCTTTTAAGATTACAAAACTAAGTGATGACGGGGTGCTGGGGGAGGTTGTGTCGTCTGGTACGGCTTCTGCTCTTGAAAAGGACACTCAGAAAATCATTCAGCTTGATTATAAGCAGTTCTGCCGCTCAATCATGCTTGCACAAGGCGAGTTCAGCGCATTTTTGAAGAGCGAGAGCCGCGCCCGTGCCGAGATTCTCGAAAAACTTACTGGTACTGAACGTTACCGTGAAATTGGAAAGAAAATCTGTGCGGAATTCAGCGACGTAAAAAAAGCATTTAACGAAAAGAAAACTGAATTTGAGTCCATTGAGAGCCGTATTCTCTCTGGCGAGGACGAAAAAACTCTTAATGAGCGAGACAAGGAGCTTACAGAAAAACTCTCCGACTCTGAAAAAGAAATCCATCAACTGCAGAAAGATTTGAATTTTTACGAGGAACTTGCCAGACTTGAAAACTCTTTGCGAGTGGCAAGGCAGAAAAAAGAAGCGGCTGTCAAAGAAAACGAGAGCTTTGCACCAAATGAAAAAAGACTTGCCCTAGCAAAATCCGCAAACGAATGTGAAAGTTCCTTTGTGGCTGTGCAGGGACAAAGACAAGCACAGGACGCGGATAAAAAGCAAGTGGCTCTGATTTCTGAGAAAATCGTACAGGCAGAGCAAAATCTAATTTTTGCCTCTGAAAAAGTTGCTGCGGCAAAAAAGGCACTTGTTGCTCAAGAAGCGATTTTTACTGAGCAGCAGTCTGTGTGGAAGCAGGTTCGTGCTTTGGACGTGCAGATTGATTCTGGCAAGCAAGTAAAAAGAGATAAAAAAGAGCAACTTGATTATTTTCAGACTGCCGTAGAATCTGCCCAGTCAAAAATCTCGGCTATAAAAGACAAAAAGACGAAGCATGAGCAGCAAAAAGCGACCTTGGAGCAATATCTTTTACAGAGCAAAGATGATGAAAAGATTCCAGAGATAATCGCAAAGGTTGAAATCCAGAAAAAATCATATTTAACACAACTTGCAAATGCCAGAGATTTAGAAAATCGTGCTGCGGAGCTTAGAAAGAATATTGATACTGTCTCTAGCCAGCTTGAAACTGCAAAAACTGAACTGCAGGAAATTGATGCTGAGATTACAGGTTTTATCAGTGCGGATTCGGTTTTTATCGCTCGGCTTTTACAGACTCAGCTTTCTGATGGGAATCCTTGTCCTGTCTGCGGTTCCGTTTATCATGCCAAAGAAAGTGTCGCAGAGCAGCTGACCGACGAAGATGTTTCAAAAGCGCAGTCTGTAATAAAAGAAAGCGGAAATCTGACAGCCAAACGCAACAGCATTTCTGATAAAATACAAATGCTTGCTTCTAAGCTTGATTCCTTGAAAAGCGAGTATAAAAATGCGGAAGAGAATCTTGCTACAGCAAAGGCAGAGCAAGACGGCACCATAAAGCAGATTTCTGAGGAGCTTTCTTTGTGGCTTACTCGCGAGACTGTGACAGCTGAAAGCCTTACCAATATTATTGAAAAGCTTGTCGCACAGGGCGAGAAATGGAAAAAAAGCGAGAGCGAAAGCAAGCGTATTAATTCTGAGCTTAGTGCTTTAGAGGCAGAAAACAGAACGCTTCTGGACTCTCTTGGCTCGTTGAAAGAATCTCTTGAAAAAGCCGAGCATGATTTTGCCGAGTCCACAAAAAGCTGTGATTTGCTCATGGCAGAGCGGGAAAAACTCTTTGGCAGCAAAAATGCCGACGAAGAGGAAAAAAACTGTAACGAGCGCGTAAAATTCTTACGCGATGAAAGCGAGAAAGCTGTTCAAATGGAACAGCACCAAAAGGAAGAAAAGTCCTCGCTCGATGCTCAGAAAGAGCAGCTTGAAAATGCCGTGCAAGAGAGAGCACCTGTGCTTCAGGTTTGTGAGGAGTCCTTCTCGCAAAAGCTTAGCGAGAGGGGATTTTCTTCTGAGTCAGAGTTTTACAGTTCTCGTATGGAAGAAGCCGAATTCTCTTTGCTTATGAGAAAAAAAGAGCTTATAAAAGAGACTCTCACGCAGTCCGAGACATCTGTTCGTGATGCAGAAAAATCGTATGAGGATTTTAAGGCAGCTGCAAACGTAAATCTTTCAAAAGAGCAGATTCTTGATAAAATGGCAGAAATTAAGTCCGAGCGTTCTGAAATTGAGGGCGAGCTGATTCAGATAAAGGCAAGCCTAAATGAGAACGCAAAATACAAAAAGCAGAGCGAAAACCTCCTGGCTGAATATGAGACTATAAAGTCTAAATATGCTACTTGGGAGCAGATGGCAAAATGGGTGGGCAAATCCGACGGCTCCGATTTGTCTGTTTTTGTTCAGAGCCTTGCGTTTAACTCGCTTTTAAAGCTTACGAACAAGAATCTCTTTGGCATTACGTCCAGATACAACATTGTGCAAAAATCCCCTTTGTCGCTTGATTTTGAGATAAAAGACGCTTACTTTGAGGAGAATCGCTCCATTGCGAATTTGAGCGGAGGCGAGCAGTTCTTGGTGAGCTTGTCCCTAGCTCTTGGAATCTCGGAATTTGCGAGCCGAAATGTGCGTGTTGACTCGCTGTTCCTTGACGAAGGCTTTGGCACTTTGAGCGGCGAGCTTTTGACAGAAGCAATCAATGCTCTGAAAAACCTGCAAAAAGACGGGAAAATGCTCGGTATAATAACGCACGTGCAGGACGTAATAAACGAAATTGACCAGCGCATTGAGGTAAAACCTGCAAGCGGTGGTCAAAGTGTTCTTGTTGGTTCTGGTATACAAAGGCTTGGTTAGCTGTCGTGGTTCCGAAGTGTTCTAGTCCGTGTATTCGGACAGAATGCTTCTTACTGGCTCCAGATAGTTTGCGCCAAATAAGTTCAAGTGATTCAAAAGCTGGTAAAGATTGTAAATATCCCGTCGCTCTTCGTAGCCAGGCTGCAAAGGCTTTTCTTCCTTGTATGCGTCGTAGAACAGATTAGGGAAGCCCCCAAAAAGCTCGGTCATGGCAAGGTCTGCCTCCGGGTGTCCAACGTAGCATGCAGGGTCTATCAGCATGGCTTTTCCGTCAGAGCCACAAAGCACATTGCCGCTCCATAAATCGCCGTGCAATAGAGCAGGGGAATCAGGCTCAATCACGAATTTTTCAAGATTATCAAGAAGTTTTGTGATTTTTTTGCGGT
>CADCRJ010000191.1 GCA_902803735.1 uncultured Spirochaetaceae bacterium | reverse complement strand
TCCGCCGAAGTTTTGATCTTCATACGGAGGCATCTCAGAAACGGAATTACCATAGTTGTTTTGTGGAGCTTGGTTCTGCTGGAACCTCGGAGACCCCATAGAAGGCTGTGCGCCACCATCCGATCTTCCACCAAGCAACTGTACGTTATTTGCCACTATAGAAACTCTGTCGCGAGTTTTTCCTGTTTCTTTGTCTTGCCAGCGATCCTGCTTGAGATAACCTTCAACAATCAGCTGCTTGCCTTTTGTCAAATAAGGTTTCAAATTCTCAGCAGTTTTTCCCCAAATCGTAACATTAAAATAATTTGCCTCATCAATCCACTGATCGCCATTTTTTCTGCTTCGATTTACAGCAATGCTGATATTAGCTCTAGCCTGACCATTAGGGGTATATGCAAATTCCCTCTGATCTCCAGCGTTAAGGTCGCGTGTTAAACGTCCTACAATTGTAACATTGTTTATATCAGTCATATTTTCACCTTATACAGATTTACGATGCAATGAATATGCGGTAATTATTTTTCAGCATCCAATTTTACGAAAAGTGATTTAAGCAAATTGTTGTTAAGCTTAAACTGTGTGTTAATCTCAGCGATTTTTGCAGGATTTGCAGAAACGATGAAAAGAACGAAACGTCCTCTTTTCTGTTTTTTTACTTCGTAGGTAAGATCTCTGTCACCAAATGGCTCTTCTTTCTCAACAGTAGCGCCAAACTGAGCCAGAACTGCTTTTACAGCGTCATTTCCAGCCTTAAACTTATCTTCCTCAATTGGATAGATAGTCATAAGTTCATACTTTGTCATGAGTGTATAATCTCCTTATGGACATTTGGAAGCCGCATACGCAACTTCAAGGGGTAGGATTACATTATCAGATTATTTTATTGTGGTCAACAGAGTGAGAGCAAAAAATCTCGACATTTAACATGTTTATCTGTTATTATAGCGTAATGTCTATGAAAATTGTTATTGAGAAAATCGTTGCCGGCGGGGACGGCATGGGAAAAATCAACGGAAAAAATGTTTTTGTGCCCTATTCAATTCCTGGTGAAGAACTTAACGTAGAAATTACAAAAAGTTACAGAGATTACGATGTTGCAAAAATAGTAGAGGTTCTCAAGCCTTCTCCTCATAGGGTCGTGCCGTTCTGTCCTATGTATGGAATTTGTGGCGGATGCAATATGCAGCATATTGATTCAGCTTATCAGGTAGAAATCCGTAAGCAGATTCTTGCGGATTGTTTTGAGCGGGAAGGTCTGAAAGTTCCTGAGATTCAGGTTGTCTCTGGCTCTGACAGGGGCTATAGGGCAAGAATCCAGCTGACGGACGGCGGTTTTAATGAAAAGGATTCTAACAAAATAGTTCCGATAAATGAGTGCCCTATTTTGACAGAAGAAATAAACGGATATCTGAAAAACACGCCGTTCAATGACCGACCGCACGGCAGGGTCCATGTGTTTGGCGATGAGCGGGTTGCTATGGAAAATAAGGTTATTGTTGCCAACGAGACTAAGAAAAGATCTGATGACATACAGATTGTCGGGGCTGGAAATTCTCGCAAGTCAAAGGTAAAAGCCAAGAAGAACTTATATTTCAAGGGAACTTCAGGTGTTACGGATAATGTTTGCTCTATAAAAATCGGGGACAAAAATATTTCTTTTGATGTGCTGGGCTTTTTCCAGTCCAATCCAGAAGTCCTTGAAAAGACCGTGGATGTTATTTGTGACAATATGGGCGGTAAGAACGTGCTTGATATGTACGCTGGTTGCGGAACATTCTCAGTATTCTTGTCTGATATTTTTGAAAAAACTACATTGGTTGAGCATAATCGCGATGCTATTGTGTTTGCTGAGCGAAATCTTGTAGGAACGAACCATGAGAGCTATGGTCAGAGCGGTGAAAAATGGGTTAAGCAGAATGCATCTTTGGTAATGCAGCAGATTGGCTCATTTGATGCCGTAGTTATTGACCCACCTCGTCAGGGAATTGAGAAAGCTGTTTGCCAATGGCTTTGCGAGCATAAGACTGGGCAGATACGAAGCGTTTCATGTAACCCTTCTACTCATGCAAGGGATGCTAGATATCTTGTGCAGTCAGGCTATATCCTGTCAAAGCTGTTCTTGCTGGATTTTTATCCGCAGACATCGCATATTGAGAGCCTTGCTTTTTTTGAGAACTATGCTTAGACGCAGCCTTTTTTTTGCTTTAGTTTTTGTTCTTGGTATTAACCAGTTTGCTCAGACTTTTTCAAGGGACGTTGATTTTTCCGAGCGAGAGCCGTCTTGGAAGTCCGTAATCGGCGGAAATGTCATCGCTCCTGCAGTAGAGACTTCCTATGGCATTGCCGTACTGAATGACGGACGGATGCTTTGTGCTTGCACCTCATCAGGCAGAATTTTGTGGCAGAAAGGCGTAAAAGGTAGGACTCTGCCCTATCTTACTGCGTTCGGTGATTTTTTGTATGTTGTGACGGACAATAAGAAGCTTAATTTGATAAATCCGTCAGGACTTACGCTTTGGACGGCTTCCTGTGATTTTACTATTACGGAGAGTCCTGTGATTGGTCCCGACGGGCGTGTTTTTGTGCGAGGACGTGATAAGATTGCTTGCTTTGGTCTTAATGGAATAAAAAAGTGGCAGATAACGGAGCCGTCGCTTTCAGACTTGCCTCTTGCGGTACTGAATGACGGCAGTGTTCTTATTTATCAGAAACAGCCTGTGAACGGGCATACCGTTGCCAAAAGAATATCTCCTTTCGGCGAGAATCTTGAGGATTTGACTTTTTCTGATATAATCGTAACGTCATATTCATGTGAGCGAGGAATCCTTGTGGCTCTTGCCAATGGATCCGTAGGTTTGTGTTCCGTGCATGAGGAATTTGCAGATTCTCCATGGGTTCAGAACACTTTTCTTGCAAGCGGTGCATTTTCAATTTGCTATTCCAGGCGTTCTGCAAATACGGCCTTCTTCTTTTCGACAGGTTCAAATACGACTGTAATAATCATAAATACCAGTACTGGCGATATTGTAAACCAGTTCAGCATAGAAAAAATAAATCAGAATGCGTTGCAACGTACTATTGATACTGAATCAGGATTCTTTATTTGCGATACCCAGACAGCCTGCGAGTTTGACGAGGATGGTAATATAATTTGGACGGGACGGCTTCCGAATAAATCTAAGTGGGATGACGTTATTTATACAGATGAGAGCTATCTTATTATATGTGAAAAAAACTGGATTCTTGAATCATATAAAATGGTAAAATTCCCTTCTTCGTCTTCAAAGGTTAAGGTTCACCGTCGCCCTGAATCAATTGTAAAAACTGAGAAAATCTCAAAATCAGAGGAAGCTTTGGGGCTGCGCCCTATTACTAACGACGATCTTGTAAGGCTTATAAAGGTTTTGCAGGACGGAGGCTACGGAGCCGATGAAAAGAAGTACCTTACGAATATACTGTCTGAAGCGAAGAACTATGTGAACGCCCTTTCTCAGGTTGAAAGGAACACAAAGGACTCTTCCACGTATTTTGAGCAAAATCCTGGGTATACAAAAAATTTGCTTACCGTAATGTCTTTGATAGGTTCTCAAGAATTTGCGGAGGTTTTTGCTGATTTGCTTATTCTGGAAAAAAATCCTGGAATGAGACCTCTGATTATTTCGTATGCAGGAAAATTCGCTTATGACTGCGATGGCAAAATTCTTGCGGCGTTAGAATATCTTTTGACAAACAAAGTGCTTCCAAGCGACAAGGCTTGTCTTAAAAATATTTGCGATGCGACTTATGAAATCTGCCGTTTTATGGGCAGACCGGCTTTGTTTAACAAAGGACGGGAGATTATTTCGAGAATGTTTTTTCCTCAGTATGACAAGGAAATACGAGCTTATGCCCGTACTACTCTGGGAAATCTCATGGAGATTCATAAGTAATTCAGGGGGCTGCTTAGTGATTGTGCAAAGGGGTTTGCAAAGGAGTTTGCAAATCTCTTGACACAATTAAGATAACGAAGTATACTCACTTTTATAAGCCCAGATGGCGGAATTGGTAGACGCGCTAGGTTCAGGTCCTAGTGTTTGCAAAAACATACGAGTTCGAGTCTCGTTTTGGGCAGTACTTCCATACCTAGAAATTCTGATTTTCCAAAATCTTATTTACAAATATTTATAAACTATGTCGAGATAAAATCAAATGAAATTATTACTAACACATGGAGAATCCTACAGATGGAATTAGATTCTAACTCTTTACCAACTGATGCTCAGGAAGAAAAGCAGAACGGTTTTGATTCAGAAAATTTAAGTCATCCTGAGTTAAATTTCTCGCAAGATTCAAGTTCTGGAACTGAAAGCTCTCAATCGGAAAAAGCTGAAGCTCAAAATGAGAATGCCGAAGAAAAGCCTGTTAAACGGGTCGTTAGAGCTCGGCGAAAACCTGTTGCAAAACCTACAGCTGATGCCACGGCGGAACAGAATCCAGAAATTGCGAAAGAATCAGAAACAACCCCTACCCAGTCTGAAAATACAGAATCTTCAGAGCAGAATCAAGAAGAAACTCAGTCATTTACTCAGAACGAACCATATCAAAGACCTCAAAGACGTTGGGATCGTAACCCGCGTTATGGTCGCAGAAATTACAGAAATCATGACAGGACTTATCGCGATACCTCTCAGGAGCAGATGATAATTGAGAATCCTGCTGATTATGAATCAAAACCAAGGCTTCTGATAAACGACCTTACAAAAATGAGTATGCCAGAATTGAGGGAGCTTGCCCTTCAGTACGGCTTTGCGGAGGAAGATCTTCCTTCGATGAAGAAGCAGGAGCTTATCTTTGTAATTCTAAAAGCACATACAGAGCATGGTGGTATAATATTTGCCTCTGGTGCACTTGAAATCTTGCCAGACGGATATGGATTCCTACGAAGCCCGCAGAACAGTTACTTGCCAGGTCCTGATGATATTTATATATCACCGAGCCAAATCAGGCTTTTCAATCTAAAAACTGGCGATACTGTCTATGGTCAGACAAGAAGTCCAAAAGAAGGAGAACGTTTCTTTGCCCTCCTTAGAATAGAATCCGTTAACTTTGA
>CADCRJ010000190.1 GCA_902803735.1 uncultured Spirochaetaceae bacterium | reverse complement strand
CTTTTCGTAAATAGGATCGTCTTCAGTTCCTGTGTAGTATGTAAGCTCAATTCCGCGCTTTTCAAATTCTTCGGCAACAGGAAGAAAAACCGTGAAATAGCGCTTGTCCTCGCAGTAAATCACATATTTTTTATAAGATTTGTCTTCCTGAACGCCTTTTTTACCAGCAAAGACAAGTTTGAGTTTAAGCCAAAGAGCCTTTGCTAGAAAAAAGAGAGTTGCTGCTGCACCAATCAGAATCGAAAAGAGCATCGAACCCGTACCAGGGTCGATATACAAAGGTAAAATTATCATTTTGCAACAAATTCCTTGATAAGACCGAGAACTTTGTCCATGTCTTTCTGCGGACCGACCGTGATTCTCATTGAAAGGCGGCTTCCTTCCGTCCAAAGCCGTACAAGAATTCCCTTGGACTGAATGTAGTCCTTAAGAGCCTGCACATCGATACCGTCAAAACGAATCATGATGAAGTTTGCCGCAGAATTAAATGCTTTGACACCCTCTATCTTATTAATTTCAGCAATAAAGTCTTTCTTTACCTGAATGATAGTCTTTGTAAGATTGTCATAATACTTTTTGTCCTGCAGGGCTGCGATACAGACTTTTCGGCCAATATTGCTTACTCGGAATGGGTTCAAGTCGAGCTTAAAGACCTGCTTTGCCATAGGTGTACACAAGCCGTAGCCCATTCGGATTCCAGCCAAGCCGTACAGCTTTGAGAATGTGCGGCAGAAAACAACATTATTGTATGTATTCAAAAGGTATTTTGCATCATATTTTACTTCACTGAGTCCCAGATAGGCTTCATCTGCAATAATAAGTGATGTCGGATTTTCTTTTATGATTTTTTCAAGATCTGCCGGAGCAAGAACTGCACCAGTAGGGTTGTGAGGAGTTGTAAGAATGATAATACGTGGTTTTGTTTCTTTTGCCTTCTGAAGAAGTCCTTTGACATCAAATTCGTATGAATCTTTTCCCGGAGCCACATCGTAGTATGCAGCCTTTGCAAAATGAAGCTCGATAACTGATTTATAATAGTTCCATGCCGGGCTTGAAATAAGTACGACATCATCCTTGTTTAAAACAAGCGTCATGATTGTCTTGATTACATCGGAAGAACCTGAGTGGATAAAGATGTGGTCTGTAGGAAGATCTTCCATTTTTGAAATTTCAACAGCAAGGGCATCTTCGCGTGTAAGGTCATAGAACATCAAGTCTTCTAGCGTTGCATTTTTGAGAACTTCAAGACATTTTGGAGATGGTCCAAAAAGGTTTTCGTTTACGTGCATTCGACCGGTCATCTGTTCTGTTGATATAACAGAATACTGCTTTACTTCACCATAGTTGGAAAGGTAACTGTTGCGCTGTGTTGAGTTGATGAATTCTTCTTCCTGAAAGAACTGGTCAACAAATTCTTTAAAGCCGGGGTAGAACTGAAGAATTTCTTCGATTGTATCAAATTCCTTACATTCGTCATCTGAAGTTTTTCTGATTTTAAGTTTTAATTCATCAATATGTTTTGCATAGAAATGATCCCAAAGCATATATTTCATCTCAGGATCATAATATTCGTTAATCATAAGTTCCTTGAACTTACTTGAAAAGTTTTTGTTCCAGAAGGCTTCTCCGATTACATACCAGCCTTTTTCACCACCGCGTTTTAATTCCGTAACATATCCTTCATCATCAAAGGATTTTGCAAAGTCCTCATTGATAAATTCGTCAGAATATTTTGCGGCATAGTAGCTTGAATATACATAATCGGAATATACATTGTGTGCAAACCAGTTATCAGAACAGCAGATATATGATGCCTTAAGGTAATCTTTTGCGGCATAAAGGGAAGAGGTATTGTTTTTTTCTTCCCATTCAGTATTGTCGATTACGATAAGCTCCGGGTATTTTTTTGCCATCTCGTAGTAGCGTTCTTTTAGGTAGCCGACTACGAGGACGATTTCTTTGATTCCCGCGTCGTGGAGCTGCTTAATCTGGCGTTCCACCATTGTGTCGCCCTTAATCTCGAACAATCCCTTCGGAAGGTAGTTTGAAAGAGGCATACAGCGTCGAGAGCGACCTGCAGCCATGATGATTGCGTTGTCAACTTTGTATGGAGCAAGAGCCTCCATACCGTCATCAGTAACTTTATTGTTTTTTACCCAGCCTGCTTTTTCGCAAGAAAGGATTGTATCCTTATTAAATGAAGAAACATCTTCTTTTCGGCGGATTGCCATGATGTAGTTAAATTCTTGTTCCGTCATAAAAAAATCTCCTATAAAAGTCCGCAACAGCGGCATACATATATTCTCAATTATATTCTAACAGTTAGTTACATATCTTTCAATCTTCAAAATCTGCTGGAAAATCTACTCGAGACCAGCTAGAGGCTTTGAATATACTGTCTTTTACACGCCACCACTGGTCTTTTCGGACAGGATATGTGTATAAGTTCTTATAAAGCCAAGCCTGATGAACATCGCTAGAAGTAACAATAACCCCATCTTTTTTTATTTCGGTCGTATCAAGAGGAACAGATTTGTTCGTGAAAGGATTAACAGGATTCTCTATCAGTCCTTTCAATGCAATGGACGGCACATCACCGTTAGTCATAAACGTCATGTCATTCTTCAATTTGCCAGTCGCACCAAAATCCTTTACCATTAGGAGCGGATGAAAATGCCCCCTACCCTTGTAATTGTCACCCGCAATGCTATCATCAAGAGCCTTATCCTTCTCAATGCATTTTTCTGTTGTATCGCGGCTGTGGTCAGAAACAAGGATGATTCTTGTATTATCATACACCCCATTTGCTTTTAGGAACCGAATCCAAGATGCAAGCCGTTTGAAAGCAGACATATTAGTATGATAAGCCGCAGTCCAACGGAACCTCGAACTTCCAACGTAATTTATATTATTAGTAGGAACATAATCAGGAGCCTGCAAATAAGCGTTGGAATGAGTCAATTCATTTACCATGCAGATATACGTTCCGTCGCTTGTCTCTGAAAAATCCGTGAGCTCATTAAGATAATCCAAAGGAGCATAGTTATTGACAACATTCGTATAAGCTGCAATGAACGCGTTTGAATTCCAGTAAGTTCCGTTCTGATAGATTACTTCACGCATAATAACAGGAGAAGCCCTGAATATGCTGAAAACAAACATATTGTGGCTAATCAGAGCGTCAGTATTATCAATTCTGTTTCCGCCTATGCGAGTCTTATACCAAGTCGTAGAATATTTGCCTATTGTCTGATACCCGTCAATCTTCTCATAATCGTCCGTTATGCTCAAATCCGCATAAGCAGAGTAGTTTGCCCAAGAAGGGTCGGTTATAGTGGCATGAAAATTCCCCTGCTCCGTGAAGATTCTAGGAAGCATCAAGATTGCTTCATTTGTTTTTTTATAAAGCAACTCGTCCTTTCGCTTGTTCATCTCCAGAGGCTGATACTCGTAGCCGCCATAAACAAGAGGTGCCCCCATCATCGTGTGACCATTGAACGAGACTGTATTAGGATACAAAGTAAATCCGCTGAAAACATCATTAAAGCCTTTGTCTTCCCAGAACATCTCGCCGACGAACTGGCTTTCTGCCCTGTCCAACATAAAGACAATGACATTAGGCTTGTTCCTTGACAAATGAAAAATCGGCTTTATCTCAAGATCCGTAAGGTTTCCGCTCGCAACAAAATCCTTGTATTGTTTTTTTATTGTGGTCATGCTAGTCACAGACAAAGCAATCATGGCAAAACAAACAATGGCAAATGAATATGTGTAAATCTTTCCTTGAAACTTTGCGATTGTAAAAGACACAAATACAAAAACAAGGCAAAGCACTACAAAGTTCAGCACAGAAATCAGCGAAACAGTCTTAAAATCAACGGCATTAAGGAATGTAAGCGATGATGATATATCGCCATAATTCAGCATGAACACGAACGAGTTCAAGAGTGCCGAAACTGACAGAAATGACATTCCGAGAGCGAGGACTGACTGAACTTTTCTGCTAAAAAGAAAATACACACAAATAGGCCAGAAAAGAAAGAATCCAGCAGCCTGAAAAAGCGAGTCCAGTATATATCCAAGAGGGTTTGGATTAGAGCCAATTCCAGAGAATTCCACAGGTGAAGACGCTATAAGAGCCGACGGAATCGTAATTCCAGACAGAATGAACAAAAGAACGCATGAAAGAAGATAAATCGAAGCACGTGTTTTGTTGTGCTCCAAAATAGCAGGAAGAAATTTATGATAAATCTTCTTAATTGCCTTTAGAATCAGCGGAAGGAAATAAATCACAGAAATAATGACAACTGTAATAAATTTATATATGCCTCTTGTAGTGAAAAAGAACAGAATGAAAAACAAAATAGGAACGCAGACCGCACAGCAGAAAATCCAGAAAGTTTTAAGCGGATTCTTCATTTTGTAAAACACATTCTTAACAAGAGAAAAAATGTTGTTGAACGTCCAGTAAAGGACAAGCCCTGACGGGGAATTATACAGTACGACAAGAAATAGAGCCGCCATACCAAAAATCTGTATTTTCTCACGTACTCCGTGACCTTTTGAATAAATCACGCCAGAAGTACAATTTATCAATGTCATGGCAATAGGCAAGACATTGACTTTGAATGAGCCTATTGAAAAAAGAGCATCGGGAAGTCCCATATTGCGTACAAAGAAAAATGGCTGACCAGCCAAATTAGGTAAATGGGACAGATAAGAATATGCTGCCAGAAAAAAAGGAATCTGAATCAAAAGCCCGAAAGATGAGCGCAATCCCATAATGGGACTATAGTGATGCTGCTTATAAAAAGTCGTAGTCATCATATAGCGTTCATCGCCAGTAAAAGCTTTTTTTATTCGGGCAAGACCGGGCTTCATCTTGTTCTGTTTTTCTCGCTCAACTTCCTGCCAATGCTCGGCAACGGCATAAAGGGGCAGACAAAGCAAAGTAATCGCGACACTCACTCCAATCACAGAAAAACCTGCGTTATGAGAGATTTTTGATACCAACAAGAATGCAACTTCTATTATTGTATAAATTGGATGAATTATAAGATTATAAAGAAAATTCATTCTTTAAAGCCTCTCCTCATTTTTAAACTTTTGCAATTTCGTAATAGGTTGAATGTCGAGTTTCAAAAAGAAAAATACGCAGAAATCAACTCCCAGCGGGAACCCAAATGAGCACGACAACGAATGTGCTCCATCCCGAAAAAAAGGCTTCCACGCTTCGCTTGTGCAGATTTTTTTTCGGGTGTGGAACCCCGCTTCCGTTGATTTCTGAAACTTCGTTTCTGATATTCCAATTAAAACTCGACATTCGCCTTAATAGTGAATTATATCATAGAAATAGAACCTTTGATAAAATTAAATTAAACCTTTCTAAAAACTTATTTTCCAAAAGGATAAATCTGTTGCCAGTTCTCACCTTTTGTGATATCACCTGAAACAGTCCACCATACATCGTTAGGGATAGTGTATTTTTTATTCATGCGTTTTCTGGTACTTTCTGCATCAGGAAGAGAAATTTTAACATACTCACGTTTGTCTGGCACTTTGTAGGCAAGTCCCGTAAAAGGATTCTTAGCGTTTTCAATAATCCCCTCTGTGGCAATTGCAGGAGTGTCTGCATTTGTCATAAAAGTAAAATCTTTGTTAAGATGAACCCCGTCCTGACTTTTCGTACGGTCATTAAAATCCTTTACGATAAGGCTTGCCGTTACATATTCTTTAACGAAAGGCGTTCCGCTTTTATCAAATTTTCCGCTGTCAATATATGTACCGTGGTCAGAGACAATGATAATCCTTGTGTTGTCATAAAGATCATTTTCTTTGAGCCAGTCAAAGAATTTGGCATAACAACGCAATACACCAGCCTGTGTGTTGTACTGAGGATTTAACGACCATTTATCACTACCAAACTGTGTAACCTCACGCACAGGAACATAATCAGGGTACTGAAGCATAGTAGGCTCATGTGTCGCAAGGTTATCAATCATAACAAAAGAGCTCTTGTCTGAGTCTGTTCCAAAAAGCTTCGGCAGATAAATCAAGCAAGTGTAATTATCAATAAATTGCGAGAAATGGTCTTTTCGTCCGCTGGTGTTCCACCATCTTGCATGATGCACAAGTCTTCTCAATATAGGCGGGAAGGTCTTAAAAATTCCGAACATTATGAAGTTGTGCTTAATACTGCTGCTCGTATAATTTGTCTTCTCAACATTATTCTCTTTATACCAGTAATCAGAATAAATTCCGTGCGTCCAGAATCTGTTAATATACGGATAATCCTTGTACATATCTGTAACAGGCTCTTTGTCAAAGTTCTCATAAGGCATATCAGAGACAGTAACGTTGAATCCTGCCTCATGGAAATTCACAGGCATTGAGAGAATTGCCTCATTGTGTTTTTTTTTCTTTTTTTCGGTATCGCGCTTGTTGAGCTCCGCAGGCGTATAGCTGTAGCCGCCAAAAAGCCCGACAACGCCTGTCATAGTACGAGGTCCCATAGAAACTGTGTTAGGGTAAAAAGTAAATCCATCAAAGTGGTTCACAAGCTCTGGGCTTTCCTCAAAAACCTCGTCAATCAAAGGCGAGAAAAGTCTGTCCTGCATGAATACGAGAACATTCTTTCCTGTCTTTGAAAGCTGGTAAATAGGTTCAATTGTGCTAGGAATCTGCGGAGGCGTCATTTTTGCATAAGCATCGGAAATAATCGCAATATTCCGTCCAGAAACGACAGTAAGACTAAAAAGCAAAATCAGCGAATAAGGAACCAACAACTTTGCTTTTTTTGACAAAACAAGCGTAATAAGAGCAAATGCGATTACAGCCAGCAAGAAATTCGCTACAATTCTAAAAGTTGTGTCTCCAAAGAACTGAGCTTCCATAAAATCAAGATTAGGCTGAAGCGGTCCATAATTTCCAGTGAACACAAAGTTGTTTATAAGCGCGTAAGTTGCTAGAAACGCAGCTCCTACAGTAAGGATTTTCTTGATTTTTGTCCCAAATAATGCATAAAAGCAAACTGGCCAGAAAACATAAAGCCCAAGTGACTGAAAAAATGGAGTCCACAAGAAAATGAACGGAGACGCATACTCATCAACAAAGCAGAACTCCTGTGGCTCGCTCTCAATGAGCATTGACGGGATTGTAAGCCCTGTCAAGAACGAGATAAGCAAAGCAGAAAGTACAAAGATAGCACAACGTGTGCCAGAGTTTTCTGTTATATCAGCGAAGAATCTGTCAGTAACCAGAATGACAAATCTCACAATAAAAGGTGAAACGATGATAAGCGCACAAAGCAAAATAAGCATCGCCCTAAGTTCAATTTTCGTGCCGCTCATTGCAAAAAGAGCTGCAAAAATTCCTATTACGCTAAAAATCGCAGATAATATGTATAGGACTTTTAGAGGATTCTTGAACTTGTAAAAAACATTTTTTACAAGAGACAGCAAATTGTTCATTGTCCAGTAAATAACGAGACCTGCTGGCGAATCATACAAAAGCACAAGGAAAAGAAGAGCTGACACATAAATCTGTATTTTCTCACGGATGCTCTCATGCCCGCTAGAATAAATGGCCCCAGAGATACAGTTTATCGCCGTCATCGCAATTGGGAGGACATTTACCGAAAAAGAGCCTATCTTAAACATTGCATCAGGGGTTCCCATATTTTTTACGAAAAAAAACGAAAACCCACTCAATCCTGGAAGATGCGAGAGAAATGAATAAGCCGCAATAAAAAACGGAATCTGAATCAGAAGACCGAAAGAAGAACGCAGAGCCATCATCGGGTGGTAGCGATTCTGTCTGTAGTAGGTTGATAGCATCATGTACTGCTCATCACCATGAAAAGCTTTTTTTATACGAGAAACTCCGTTTTTTAGCTTATGCTGTATAAGACGCTCTTTTTCCTGCCATCCTTCCGCGACAATATAGAGCGGAAGACAACAAAGAGTAACCACAAAACTAAGGGCAATAACAGAAAGACCAGGACTTCCAGTAAGCTCCGTAAAAAAAATATAACAAATCTCAAGCAACTGCTTGATCGGATGAATAATCAAATTATAGAGAAACATATTTCCATAATACAATTCTTTTTAGACATATTCAATTATAACTTTTTTAAGAAAACTATGACGTGTTTACACTATCATTGAATAAATATAAAATATCCGATACTGGGATTGTTTTCAAACTTTTCTATAATAATAATTTGATTAGATTCAGAGGATATTTTGAATTTTTTATATGCCATAATAATCAGCCCAATCGAGTCAGTCGTTGATTGGGTTTTCTTGTTCATCATCAATAAGATAGAGTCTGTTGGGGTAATTGGTGCTGTTTTCGGTGTCAGCCTTGCGATAAATTTTCTTGCCTTGCCATTATACAATATTGCTGACAGTCTGCAGGAAAAAGAGCGTAGGATCGCAAAATCTCTTGAATATCGCGTAAAACGAATAAAAAAGGCGTTCAAAGGCGATGAGCAATTTATGATGCTTTCCGAGTATTACAGACAAAACAATTATCATCCGCTTTATGTTTTGCGAAGTTCTCTTTCCATTTTAATAGAGATTCCTTTCTTTATCGCCGCATATCAATATCTTAGTCACAATACAATTTTAAACGGAGCCAGCTGGTGGATTTTTACGGATTTAGGCGCTCCAGATGAATTTTTTTCAATCCATCTAGGCTCATTTGTACTTGGAATTCATATTTTACCAATCCTAATGACATTGATAAATTTCGTAAGCGGAGCAATTTACACAAAAGATGCAACGTTCCGAGAAAAAGCACAGCTTTATGTTGTCGCAGTTATTTTTCTTGTTCTCCTTTACAATTCCCCAAGTGGTCTTGTAATCTACTGGATTTTGAACAATATTTTTTCTTTAGTAAAGAATATTGTTATGAAAACTCGTCATCCAGTACGTATTGCTCACGCTGCAATAAGTCTGATTTTCCTTGTATTGGCATTTTACGTATGCTCCCATCACGGAGCATTAGTAAAAAAAATCGCCATGTTAGCATCGGCAATTTGTATTGCCCTGATTCCTGTTTTTGTAAATCTTGCAAAACGCTTTGCTGTAAAATCAAATTTTAAATTTTTAAGTAGTCAAAACGTTTCTTCAAACACAGGAAGCCTTTCACTTCTCATATTGTCGGGACTTGGGCTTGCACTCCTCTGCGGTTTTACACTGCCAGCAAGCGTTATAGCGACAAGTCCAGTCGAATTCTCATTTCTTGGAAAGACTGATACGCCTGTAAGCTATATATGGTCAAGCTTTTTCGTATTTTTTGGTTTTTTCGTATTCTGGCCAGTCGCAATTTACAAAATGTTTGGCTCAAAACTCCGCAGCGTTATTTCTCCTTTATTTTTCATAATCTTTATATTTGTGCTTTCGAATGTGTACATTTTCAAATACACTTATGGAAATCTGAATGTCAGTTTTACTTTCGATGACGAAAGAGTTCTAAAAAAATTCGGTCTGTTCTACACTATACTTCCTATTATATTTCTAGGACTTGGAGCATCAATTTTCGGGTGTTTTACTAAACTCAAAAAAATACATCTTCTTTCTCTAGTTGTTTTTTCGGTATGTCTTGCAGAAGCTGGAATCGGAATCTTAAAAACATCATCGATAAAAACTCAATTTGCAGAACATTCTGCGAATATTAAAAAATTCGGGCATATAAAAAACAATGGGAGCAATGAAATTGAAACAATATATCACCTTTCAAAGACAGGAAAAAATGTAATCGTCCTTTTCATGGACAGAGCGATAAATGCTTTCTTTCCAAGAGCATTGGAAGAATTTCCTGAAATGAAGGCTCAATTTGCAGGATTTACTTATTATCCAAATACCCTAAGTTTTTCAACGAATACATCTCTTGGTGCGCCAGCGATGATGGGAGGATATGAATACAGTCCAGAAGCTATCAATTCTCGGCCAGACGAACTTTTGCGTGACAAGCACAATGAAGCTATGCTCGTCCTTCCGAAATTGTTCTCCGACGCAGGTTTTGAGGTTACAGTTACAGACCCGCCGTGGTCAAACTATGCACATGAAGGAGACTTAACACCTTTTGAGCCATACAAAAACATTCACGCATACTCGACTTTTGGAAAATATACAAATCAGTATTTTAATGCGATTGGCTTAAGAGACGGTGTAACACAAGACAACGCAGATATTATTTGCCGCAAAGAAATTCGGAATTTCTCAGTTATTCAAGCATTGTATCCACCGCTTCGCAGCACATTCTATAAATTGTGCAGAGCTAATAACAATCGTGACGATAGAAATTTCTACAACATTTTCTCAAGTCTTTATTTTCTTAGAGAGCAGACTGACTTCTCATCAGAAAGTAATACTTATATGTTCATAGATAATGATACGCCGCATGAGCCACATTCTCTTACAAACGGATATTCCCAAATTTCTGATAAAACAAAAAGCCTAGAAGACTCTCATTATGATGTAAACGCAGCGACATTACTTCAAATAGCAAAATATTTGGATTATCTAAGAGAAAATTCCGTGTATGACAACACAAGAATCATAATTGTTGCAGATCACGGACAAGCTTTAAATTTGGAGAGATTCTCTGATTTTTCAGTACCAGTACTACCATCAGCGTTCAATCCTCTTTTCCTCGTAAAGGATTTTGATTCTAATTCCCCATTAAAAGAGGATTTTTCGTTTATGACAAATGCTGACACTTTATTTATGGCAAAAAAAGATATGCCTGTCGCAAACGCAAATCCTTTCACCAACAAGGAATTTGTTCAACAAAAAGAAAACGGTGTGAACATTTATGCAATTATGAACGGAGAACATCATGCAGACCATTTGCGTAAGAGAACTTTGTTCACACTAAACAGCAACGCTGGCTTTCATGTTGCAAAAGACATTATGAAAGAAGAAAATTGGATTTCCTTGTCAAATAATGCCAATAAAGGAGCCGAAAAATGACATTATACCTACTCTATATAGATCCAGGCACGGGAAGTATGCTCTTCTCGCTTTTTATTGGCGTTGCAGCCGCAGCATCTTTCGGACTTAGGGCATTGTACTTAAAACTGAAATTCGTTTTCTCAGGAGGAAAGTCTGATTCCGCGACTGCCTCAAAAAATATTCCATTCGTAATTTTCTCTGATCATAAGCGATATTGGAACGTATTCAAGCCGATATGCGACGAATTTGAAAAACGGGGCATAGATGCAGTCTTTTACACGGCAAGCCCAGATGACCCTGCTTTAACCACGGATTACAACCATATAAAAACAGAGTATCTAGGAGAAAACAACAAGCCTTATGCTCGCCTGAACATGCTTAACGCAGACATTTTGCTTGCCACAACACCAGGACTTGGTATTTACCAGTGGAAAAGGAGCAAGGGCGTAAAGTGCTATGTTCATATACCGCATTCAATCTCAGACTTTGCAGGTTACCGTATGTTTGCTCTTGATCACTATGACTCTGTAATTGCTTCTGGGGAAAATCAGCTTCCGTCAATGCGAAAACTTGAAAAGCTTCGCCCGTCTATCAAAGAAAAAGAGTTTACCGTTGTTGGCTCGACATACCTTGATTCTATGAAAAAACAACTTGATTCTGTTGGAAAACACAATCAAAATGAGAAAAAAGTTGTTTTGGTCGCTCCAACATGGGGAAAAAGTGGAATTCTTTCTCGCTTTGGGGAAAAACTTCTCTCACAATTGGCAAAAACTGATTTTACAGTAGTTGTTCGTCCTCATCCACAATCAGTCGTCAGCGAACAGAATATTCTGAAGCCTTTGCAGGAAAAATTTTCTCAATTTGAGTGGAATTTCGACAACAACAATTTTAATATTCTCAATAGAGCGGATATTATGATTACGGATTTTTCAGGTGTAATTTTTGATTATACGTTAGTATTCGATAAACCTGTGATTTATACCGACACAAATTTTGATAGTCTGCCTTATGATGCAGACTGGCTGAACGAGCCACTTTGGGAATTCACAGTTCTACCTAAAATTGGAATTCCTCTAAAAGAAGAACAATTCTCCAATATTGCAGAAATTATCTCAAAAGCAATCTCAAGCGAAAAACTAAAAGAAGGTCGAAATGAAGTAAGAAATCTTGCATGGCAAAACAAGGGCAAAGCAGCTGAATCAGCAGTAGATTTCTTGCTTAAAAAACATAAGTCGCTTTATTAAATTTACAACAGGAAAGGATTATGAACAAAAAAATAGGAATTTTTCTTAAATTTACGATTTTTACCGTTATTTTTTACATTCTATGCTTTATTGTAGCTTTTTTGATTTGTGATGAACATTCCTCTTACACAAGAATTTTCATGCATGAATTCTATGCGCAAAAAAACATAGACAACCTATATTTAGGTGCATCTCATGTCTCTCACGGACTTCTTCCATCGCTCGCAGAAGAGCTGACTGGAGAAAGCCACTTTTGCACAGGAAGCGCTGGACAAACAATCGAGGCTAGTCATGCCATTCTAAAGCAAGCAGTCAAAACTCATAAAATCAAGCGAGTTTTTCTAGAGCTTGATTTTGCAGTCGCTTCTTATCCAGCAGCAAAAGACAGGAGAGGCTTCAAGGCAGATTATATAATTGCAAAGCATTTGAGAAATCCTGCTGTAAAGTTCGGCTTTCTTTTTTCGCTTTCATCTCCAGAATTTTGGATAAACAGTATTCTTCCAATCGGAAAAGACAAACACATGACATTGCATCCAAAAGAATTGCTTTATCGCTGGAAGAGTTTTTTTAACGGTGAGTATTTTAATTATGTATATCATGACAAAGATGCTGAATATGGCGGAAAAGGTTGTCTTTTGGATATCCGTCTTGTAAAAGATGGCAGCTTCATGAATACATACGATGAATTTCCGATAGATGTCTCTATAATTACAGAAGAATGGAAAAATACAGTTGATAAAATCATAAAAATCTGCAAAGACAATAATATAGAGCTTGTACTTTATTCTATGCCTTGTTCAGATTTTTATCTCATCGAAAAAGGTAACTACGATGATTACTATAAATTTTGCAAGGATTTTGTAGAATCCCGTGGTTTTGAATATTACGACTTTAACCTTGCAAACGAAAAATATCTTTCTCTCAGAGACTCAGATTTTCATGATGACAATCATCTGAGTAAACAGGGGGTTTATAAATGGACAAACTTCTTATGTGATTATTTTTTCTTGAACAAACTTCCAAAAGAAGATATGTTCCATACTTCTTACGCAAAAAAAATTGCAAGCCAAGAAAAAAAGATTTACGGTCTTGTCCTAAAAAATTTGACAGATAAAAAAGCTTTGGAAATAAAACCAATAACAAATTGTGATGATTTTACAAAAATCAGTTACATAGTCTCAACAAAGGTAAACGGAGAGGAAAAACATCTGTATACAGGGCAGGATACAATTATTCAGCTTCCAACAGCTCAGGCAGGAGAAGTACGCGTACAAAGCTTTTTGGACGGAATGCTTCAAAACGATTGTACGACTCAATTTTCTACGCTTTTTTAGTTTTTTACAGGAGAATTTATGACACTTCTTTCAAATACATTCGCTATTTTCTTAATTGCGACATTGACAGTTTATTATCTTTGTCCAAAAAGATTTCAATGGATATGCCTACTTGTAGCAAATACAGTTTTTTACGCTTTCTCTGGAATTGGTAATTTAGCTTTCATAGCTGGTAGCTCAATTATCACATTCTTCTCCGCAAGCATTATTTCGAACATAAATATTAAGCTAAAATCAAAAAAATCAGAAGTTTCAAAAGATGAATATAAGAAACTCGGCAAACAGGCACTTAACAAAAAACGCCTCGTGCTCTTAGGCATGCTGGCTCTTAATATAGGCGTTCTGATTTACTTAAAATACTGGAGAGTCCTAGTCGGTTCAAAAACACTACTTCTTCCATTAGGAATCTCTTATTACACTTTACAGGCAATCAGCTATTTTATGGATGTGTATAACGAGAAAATTGAAAAAGAAAGCAATTTTGCAAAATTTTTCTTGTTCATTTCATTCTTTCCACAACTTATTATGGGACCTATAAATCGTTACGATATACAAGGCAGCCAGCTCAAAACAGAACATAAGTTTGACCTTGAAAATATCAAACATGGCGTAATGCTAATTTTATACGGTGCACTAAAAAAATACTTGATTGCAAATATGCTTTATTCACGTATCGGCTCAATTCTTGACACCTACAATGCAAACTTTCCGGGATGCGTGATTCTTTTTGGGATTCTGATGTATGCAATATATCAGTATGCAGATTTTTCGGGCGGAATCGACATGTTCTTGGGTGTCGCAGAACTTTTCGGAATTAAAATGCAGCCAAACTTCAAGCAACCTTATTTTTCAACAAGCATTGCGAATTTCTGGCAAAGATGGCATATAAGTCTCGGACAATGGATGAAAGACTATGTTTTCTATCCATTAACACTCACCTCCTCTATGTATAATTTGAGCAAATGGTGCAACACACATCTTGGAAGACATTTTGCGAGAGTCGTCCCTGCAAGCATTGCGAATATTATCGTCTTTATGCTCGTTGGCGTATGGCATGGACCTGAGCTGCATTTCTTCGTGTGGGGATTGTACAACGGACTTTTGATTGCAATGAGCGATTTGCTGAAGCCAGTATTCGAAAAAATAAATACTCTGCTTCACATAAACACAAAGAGCAAGGCATGGCATGTATTCAGGATTCTGAGAACGTTCATTCTTGTAAATATCGGTTGGTATTTTGATAGAATTGTAAACGTTCCACAAAGCTTTATATATTTGAAAAATACTTTTGTAAATTTTGGAAATCCAAAAGTGCTTCTGTCAAAAGTTTATATGCGTGAAATTTTGGGCAAAATCTCGAATTTTGAATCCCAAATTATCTGCATACTCATTGGATGTATAATTCTTTTAATTGTCAGTTTATTGAAAGAAAACAAAATCGATGTTTATGCTTCAATACAAAAGAAAAATATTGCATTCAGATGGGCAGCATATTATATTCCATTAATCCTAGTTATTTTGTCATTCACTTTCAGCGCAGGTGATACAGGATTCATGTACGCACAATACTAAGGCAAATGCCGAGTTTTGATTAAAAACACAGAAACGAAGTTTCGGAAACAGCGGTCATTATGACCTGCGGTTTCCGAACAGGTCTAATGTTTTTACTTGTTGTTTATTGAAAGTAAACTTAAATTCTTCTATTATGTTTCTATGAAAAAGTCTTTATTGTTGTTAAAAATCTTTTTATTTCTGTTGATTTTTTTTATTTTTTCAATTCCTATTGGCTTTCTTCTTAAAGACGATACAAATTCCTATGCGAGAACTCTTTTCCACGAATTTTATAGACAAGAGAAGATTGATTATCTTATTTGCGGAGCATCCCATGTTTCTCATGGAGTAGAGGCAAATATAGCTTCTAAGAAACTAGGAAAGAGCGTATTTAATGTAGGTACCCCATCACAGCAAATAGACGGAACCTATGCACTTTTAAGACAAGCTGTAAAACTCTACAAAATAGAAAAAGTTTTTTTGGAACTTGACTTTGCAATCGCCTGTGACTTGTCCGTCGCTGACCGAGTAGGTTTTAAAGCAGAATACATAGTAGCAAGCGGAATAAAAGATTTAAAAATCAAGACAGACTATCTTTTGCATTGTTCCAACATTAAATATTATTTCAATTCATTTTTACCAATCGGGAAAGATAAACTTATCACATTGAATCCTAAAAAAGTTGCAAATAAGGCAAAATCGCTTTTGAACGGTGAATATTTCAAATATAATTATGTGTCAAAAGGTTCCGAATATGCAGGAAAAGGATGCGTCCTTGACTTAGAAGAAGTTCCAGAGGGTAGTTTTTCCAATTACTATACAGAATTTCCAATCTATATAGAAGGAATTTCTGCTGATTGGAAAAATACAGTTGATAAAATCATTGATTTTTGTAATAGCAACAATATTGAACTCATTCTTTTTTCAATGCCTGGCTCTGATTTCTATTTGAATGAGAAAGGCAATTATGATGAATACTATGATTTCTGCAAGAGTTTTGCAAATGACAGGGGGCTTAAATATTATGACTTCAATCTTGCAAAACAAGAGACTCTCACCCTGAAAGATTCAGATTTTCATGATGACAACCACTTGAGCAAAAAAGGTGTTTATGTCTGGACAGATGCTTTCTGTAGTTTTTTTGATGAAAAATATAAAGAAGAAAATTGCCTAGAAAAATATTTTTATTCTTCCTATTCTGAAAAAATGTCTGCTACTCCAGATAAAATCTTCGGTCTATACATGATTACAAGCGATGACAGAAAATCTATGGAAATAATACCTGTCTCAAATCATGTTGATTCAAAACGCATCACCTATGATGTATGGGCAATTACAGGAACTGAAGAAAGTCTTTTGTCGAAAGATTCAATTCAGACAACCATTGCCTTGCCAGCAGGAAAAGCAGGAAAAATCCGTGTAATAAGTTATTTGGATGGCATAAAACAGAACGAGTGCACCGAAAATTTCGCATCGTTCTAGCAATCAGAAAGACAGGAGTTTTTATGAGTTTTTATTCGTTCTCGTTTGCAATTTTTCTTTTAATTTCTCTTTTCGTTTATTATATCGTGCCAAAAAGATTCCAATGGCTCATTTTACTTGCAGCGAATACAGTTTTTTATGCTTTCAGCGGAATTGGAAACTTCATTTTTATTCTCGCAAGTTCTTTGATTACATTTTTTGGGGCAAAAATCGTCTCTGATATGAATGCGACTCTTAAATCAAAAAAATCAGAGCTTTCAAAAGATGACTTCAAGACAGAAAAGGCACGCACACAAACAAAAAAACGTATTGTCCTGCTTGTAATGCTCGCCCTGAATTTAGGCATCTTGATTTATCTCAAATACTGGCGAATTCTTATTGGTGCAAAGACTCTCCTACTCCCGCTAGGAATCTCTTATTATACGCTCTCGACAATCGGCTATTTCATGGATATTTACAACTCCAAATATGCGAGAGAAACGAATTTCTTGAAGTATTTTGTATTTGTCTCATTCTTTCCTCAGTTGATTTTAGGACCAATTGTCCGCTACAACCAGAGCGGAATTCAACTTCGTCAGGAGCATAAGTTCAATTTTGAGAATATCAAGCATGGTTTTATGCTGATTCTGTACGGCTCGCTCAAAAAATACCTTGTCGCAGACTTGCTTGTAAAGCACGTAAGCACAATTTTTGACGGCGTTTACACGAATTATCCAGGCTGTGTGCTTGTAATGGGAATTTTGATGTATGCAGTTTATCAGTACGCAGATTTTTCAGGCGGTACAGACTTGGTACTCGGAATCGCAGAGCTTTTTGGCATAACACTTCCACAAAACTTTAAGCAGCCGTATTTTTCTACTAGTCTGGCAAACTTCTGGCAAAGATGGCACATTACACTTGGCGGATGGATGCGCGACTATATCTTCTATCCTTTCGCACTCACAAAGCCAATGCAATCTTTGAGCAAATGGTGCACCGCACATTTAGGAAAGCACTTTGGACGAACACTTCCAGCATGTATCGCTAATATCATTGTTTTTATGCTTGTAGGTTTATGGCACGGTCCTGAGCTTCATTTTTTCATCTGGGGCTTGTACAATGGACTTATAATCGCACTGAGTGATATTTTCCGTCCAGCATTTGAGAAACTGAATGAGAATCTACACATCAATACTAAAAGCAAAGCTTGGCATATTTTTCAGATTGTACGAACGTTCATAATCGTAAATATCGGCTGGTATTTTGACAAAATAGTTGATGTGCCAAAAGCCTTCGCATACCTACGCAATACATTCACACATTTTGGAAATCCACTAATGCTCGCATCAAAAGACTTCATGAATCAGATTTTGGGAAATATCTCGGATTTTCAGAGCCATATCGTGTTGATTACACTCGGCTCAATGATTATTTTCGTGATAAGCGTTCTTAAAGAAAACAAAATCGACGTGTATGGCGAGATTCAGAAAAAAAATATCATCGTAAGATGGGGAGCATATTATATTTTGCTGACGCTTGTTATCCTATCGCTTTCATTTAATTCAGGCGACACAGGATTCATGTATGCTCAGTATTAAGTGACATACAGGACATCAACGCAAGAATTTGCCGCTCGAAAGTCGGCGACAAAAGATCGGTAAATTCTTGCAGTCAATTTACTCTCTACCACATTATCGTGACAGATTGTTTTATAAAAAAGCTATTGAAGTCGCTCTATCATTGCCCATATTGATTCGGCAGAATTGAAATTTTCAGGAGTAATCTCCTCCGCTCCAATTTCAATGTCAAATTCCTCGTTCAACTTCATGACAAGCTGAACAACATCAAATGAGTCCAAAAGTCCGTTATCAATAAGAGCTTTCTCCGTTGAAAAATCTACCTCGGACTTTGCTTCTTTTAAGATTTCAAGTAATTTATCCATATTTATTCTCCTGCTGATTAGAGCATTTTCTTAAGCTCAACGCGGTCAATCTTACCATTCAGATTAATAGGCATCTTGTCAAGCTTTACTTTCTTGTTCGGAATCATGTAATCAGGAACTGTATTTTTGATTGCATCCACAACGCTTTGAGGCTCGATAGAACCTGTATAGAACATTACGATTTTACTCTTCTCAACATCGTAAAGACAGCAGTTCTGCTCAACCCCATCAACAGCACTTATCGCAGTCTCAATCTCACCAAGCTCAATTCTGTGCCCCATATGCTTAATCTGAAAGTCCTTTCGGCAATCGTACATGATTTCGCCACGTTCGTTGTAATGAACGACATCTCCTGTACGATAAATGATTTCGTTATAAACAGTATTAAGCGGATTCTGAACAAAGGCAACTTTTGTTTTCTCTGGATTATTATAATATCCAAAGGAATTACAGGTTCCTCGAACACAAAGCTCGCCTTTTACATTAGCAGTTGTAGTTGGAACAAGCTTATCTGAATCATCGAGAACAATAATATCCGTATTTTTACATGGGAATCCGATAGGAAGGCTCTCATCGTCCGCAAACTCACGGTCAACTATATAGTAGGCACAAACATCGGTAATTTCTGTCGGACCGTAAAGGTTTGCGTACAAAGCATTTGGGTAGGATTTTCGCCATACATTGAGCTGCTTATTAGGCATTACCTCGCCACAGAAAAGGATTTTCTGTAACGTCGGAACAATGAATTTATCGACAGCCTTCAAATTTGCCATTATGCACAGAGCCGATGGAACCCAGAAAATTGTATTGACTTTCTTTTCTGTCAAGAATCCGAACAAATTTTTCGGGAGCATGAAAAATTTCTGTGGAATTATATAACAAGTCGCTCCATTTTTTAGGGTCTGATAAATATCAAGAATAGAATTATCAAAGTAGAACGGAGCCTGCTCGCCAAATATGGTCTCACTTGAAATGTCAAAAGTCTCTGTTACCCATTCAGCATAATCAATTACAGCTTTTTGGTTTATGATAACGCCTTTTGGTGTTCCTGTTGAGCCCGAAGTAAAAAGCACGTAGAGCACATCTGTGTCAATTACGCGAGAAAGAGTCTTCTCAATTGCCTCATCAGAATAAGAGCCTTTCTGAATTTCCTCATAAAGCAGAATCTCAGTAGTTCCAGCAAAAGCTTTGGCAGCCTCAATGTGAGCACAATCAGTTATGATAAGTGCAGGAGAAAGAGTCTCCATGATTTTTGAAACACGGCTTTCTGGCATAGTCACATCAATAGGCGTATAAAAGTTGCCAGAATAAGCAGCTCCCATAAAGCATGAAATGACCTCAACTGATTTTTCGAGGTACACAACAACAGGAGACTTGAAAACCTTTCTGTCAATCAAAACTTGCGCTATTTTTCGACTTTCGACAAAAAGCTCGTTAAAAGTAATTTCGCGTTTTTCATCCGCGAAAGCAATTTTATTCGGGAAATTCTTTGATGAATTATCAAGATAATCTGTTACTAAACGTGTCATAATTATTGAAGTTTCTGAACCATTGCCCAAAGATTTTCTGCAGAATTGAAGTTAACAGGATTAATGTCAACAGGAGTAATTTTTATATCAAAAGTATCTTTTAGTTTGTTGACTATCTGAACAATGTCAAAAGAATCAAGAAGTCCGTTTTCAATAAGACCTGTCTCAGTCTTAAAATCAATATCAGGTTTTACTTCGCTCAAAATTTCTAATAATTCGTCCATATCATATTCTCCCAAGATTTATATAGGAAATTCTAAAAAGATCCAGTATTAAGTTTATATGTTTCTTCTATATTTCGCAATATACTGATTTTTCCATTGTCATTACATAAAACAACAGGAAGCGGATGGCTTAAAAAGAGATAAATTCCTTCCGTGATAGAATAAGCCCCTATATCATCAAAAACGAGGTAATCACCAATGGAAGGAGATTTTAGAGGAAGCTGACGCAACACAATATCTGCCGTAGTACATAAAGAACCAGCAATTGTGTAATTTTCTGTATTTGCAGCGACGAGCTCTCTTGAAATATGCTCAATCTTTGGCACTCTCATTCCCATCATCTGTCCATAATAATTAATGTGATTGATTCCACCATCAATTAGGCAATAATGATTCTTATCATCGCCTTTTACATCAACGATTTTTGTAATGTATTTTCCACATGGAGACGCAACATAGCGTCCAAGTTCAATTACATAATTGAACTTGGAGTTTTCAATCAGCTTAGAAAATTCCTCCAGAGCCGAAAAATTGTTTTTCTCATCTTTATCCGAAAAATATTCGTATGAAAGCCCTGCGCCGTACTCAATTTCAAGATTTTCAAATCCGAATTCTGCTTTTAGGCGCGAACAGTAATTTTCAATAAATGGAATCTCGTCCGAAATAGTCTTGAATTTTTTCTGAGTTCCTGTGAAAAAATGAATTCCACGGATTTTGAGCGATGGAACCTGCTTTATTTTTGAAATGCACTCGGCCAAATCTTTTTCGCTCATTCCGAACTGATTTCCACCTGTAAGTCGAAGAATTACTTTTTGCTCGTGACTTTCGCTCTTTGCGGCTTCAAGAAGATACTCGCAATGAGCAAGAGATTCCAGCGTGATTGTATTTACTTTTAACTCGTAAGCCCTTTTTACATCTTCCAAAGTCTTTACAACGCCAGAAAAAACAATTTTAGCGGGATTTAATCCAATTCTCTCGCAAATTGAAAGCTCCCCAGGAGAACAAACCTCAAATAAAATATCTTCATCTTTTAAGAAATCTGCTAGGAATGCATTTGCTTTGATTGCATAACAGAGTTTTGCATTTTTAGGAAAGCGCATTTGGATTTGAGCCACCCTGTTTTTTACTTCGCTTTTATCAAGAAGATAAAATGGAGAGCCGAACTGTTCGGCTAAATTATTATAATCAATCTTTGCAGACATTTAATTTCTCCATAAGAGCTTTTTTATCAATTTTTCCATTTTTTGTAAGAGGAAATTCTTCTATGTATAAGAATTCCGAAGGAACCATATAAACTGGCAGAGAAGTCTTTAAGAGCGTAACAATTTCTTTTTTGTCAGTTTCTTTTCCAATATAGAAGGCTGTAATCTTGTTATCGGCAAAAATACAACAAGCTCGGGTGATATTCGCGTGCTGAGAAATAGCGTTCTCAATCTCACCAAGCTCGATTCTGTGTCCCATGTGTTTGATTTGAGTGTCTTTTCGACCGATGTAATAGAAGATTCCGTCTTTTCCAAGAGTTGCAAGGTCACCAGTCTTGTAAATTCGTTCAAAAGTTGCTTTATTTAAAGGATTCTGAACAAACACTTCGGCAGTTTTTTCGCTGTTGTAGTAACCAAGAGCGACGCAAGTTCCTGAAACGCAGACCTCGCCTTCGGTGTCAGGTTTCGTAACAAGGCTGTTGTTTTCATCAAGAAGCAGTATACGCTCGTTAGGAAAAGGAATTCCCATAGGAACACCTTTTGTGTATGCACTCAAATCTGCATCCTTTGGAATCCTGAAATACGTACAGTTACAAGTAATTTCCGTAGGACCGTAAAGATTTATGTATTCTGCATTAGGAACGAATTTTTTCCAAATTTCAAGCTGTTTTATTGGCATAACCTCGCCAGAAAACATAATCATACGAAGCTTAGAAGGAACTTTATAATCAAAACCGTCCATTGATGAAACAAGACAAAGTGCAGAAACAGCCCAGATAAGGACAGTAATTTCTCGCTGTTCAAGATAATCCAAAAGCATAGTATGGAAAGAAAAATACATTTTAGGAACAAGATGAACACTTGCACCTGTGAAAACTCCTGAAAAAATGTCTTTTACAGAAACGTCAAAGTCAAAAGGTGCCTGGTTTGCAATATTGTCTTCAGCTTTAATTTCAAAAATCTCTGTAAAAACCGAGATGAAGTCAATTACAGAACGATGCGAGACGACGACAGCCTTTGGCGTGCCTGTTGAGCCAGAGGTGAAATTTGCGTAAACAGCATCAGTATCGATAATTGCAAGGCGACGATTGTCGCTATATTCAGCTTTTTCTTCTTCAAGATTTTTATAAAAAAGAGGATTTATTTTAAGACCTGCAAGTTTTTTTTCAAAACGAGAGTCTGCAATTATATACTTTAGCTCAAGAGTCTCGATCATTGAATTAAGACGGCTGTCTGGAAATGTAGAATCGAAATATGAATAGAAACAACCTGCATAAAGTGCCCCAAAAAAATATTCGAGCGTCTTCACACTTTTTTCAATCATAACAGGAACGGCTTTTCCAGGCTCAAAATATTTAGAAATTACAGCGGCTTTTTCCTTTGCTCGATTAACAAATTCGCTCCATGTAACAGAAGTATTTACATCAGCAAATGCGATTTTATCAGGATATCTAGCCGCAGTTTCTTCAAGGTAATCAAGAATTGTAAACTTCATTCTTTTAGTTTACCATAAAACATGGAATAAGTCAGTATCTTGCAAAATGTCAGATTTAAATTAATTTTATCTACTAACGCTCTTTTTCCACAAGTAGTATGAAATACTGAAAGTCACGGAGAGAATGAATACGATAAAGCCCAGCGAGCTTGCAAGGGTCCAGCCCCAAATAGTCTCGACAGGCTTTGCCACCCAGAACCGAATTGCGTAGTGTATAAGAAATATATACATTGCCATGCCACCAAGAACTTGCATTGTTTTGCGGTGCAAAAGATTCGAGATTTTACCTTTGTCAAATGCAAAAATCAAAAGAAAAATTGCAGGAAGCATCTGCTCATAAACATAACCAAAATACCCACTAAACAACGGAAAAGCACGATCAAGCAAGAACCTATGCAAAAATAAAACAGTAACTATTATTTCCAAAATGCTCGCTTTTTTCTCGGTCAAATCAATTTGATTTTCTTTCATACGGCAAAATATACATGCGACAGACATACCGATAAGAACATAAAATACTCTGTAAAAGGGGCTTACATATCCCAAATTATTCACATCAGGAAGGCCTTTGATGTCATGTAGAGAACCTTCAATTTTTCCGAGCAAAATTCCCATTAAATATATCATAATCATATCAAGGACAATCAGAGCGATGTCCGTAACATAATTCTTCGAGACTCTCCTAACCACAAAAATCAGCATTGGCGAGACAAGATAAATGCAGAACAGACATGACAAGAACCAAGCCGCACCGTTGTAAGCATAGGTATAATGAAACATTCCTGTCGCAGACTGCATAAGCAGGGCATTGACAACAAATTTTACGAACTCATGCACAAGCCACGATAAATTTATCTTATCAGCAGCAAAATCAAAAATAAATCTCGCCACAACTCCAAAAATTATTGTCGCTATATACACGGGATAAATCTTACGGATATGGCTGATTCCATATTTAAAGCAATCAGAAAGACTCGGGCATTTAGTTTCAGAGAGAGAAACCTTGCTGATATTACCAAGCATCATGCCAAAACCTGAGAGCATAAAGAAAAAATGGACAGAAAAGCCAGCACTCCACAAATATGTTTTGTAAAAATCACCGATTGGCTCTACATCAAACAAGAATTCAAAATGTGACAGGACTATGCACATTATCATTATGAACCGAAGTCCTGTAAAAGATGCTATTTTTTTATTCTGCATATTTAATCTCCTATAAAAACTTCGACATGCTAAATTAGCATTCGCTCCAATGCTTCAAAAATGATTATGTCGGGCTTGCTTTTTAAGATATAATCTTTGTCAAAATCACCAATTTTTTTCCATATATATTCTGTGTCAGAGAACATTGTAGAAAGATATGGCATTAAATTTCTGCAAAATGAATCTCTGTAAATAACAGCTTTCGGCAAGCTGGGATTTTTTCCTTTAGTTATGACCCCGGCAGTATCTTCATTTTTTATATAATCAAAACAATCTTCAAAAGCCCCTGTTTTTGGAGTCACAAGCGGGTAAGTACATTTCATGCTTGATATTCCAAGAAAAGGAAGCAAATCACCGTAATGGTCATTTGGGGAATCGTTGTAATCATAGCGATATGTCACATTCACATCGCAATCAAAAGACGGGAATGTCAAATCAGGAAACAATTTCTCAATCTCAGTTTTTATACCCAAATACGCATAATAAGCCCCTAGACGGTTCCAATGACTGTCAGTCTCATAATAAAGGGGCAGATTCTCGTTTTTTTTTCGCTCCAACAACAAGTCTTTTGTAAAAATAAAGTTTACGCCAGCTTGACTAAACACGGCGACATTCTGATCCGAGCGAGAAAGCCCCTCCGGCCGCTCTATCGGGTAATACTCCGGGTAAACCGAATGTTTATTGGGATTTATGACAAAAAGATATTTTATTCCGTTCTCATCGCACCAAGCCGCAATATCCCTGATTTTATTCGCAAGTGCCTGTGATTTTTCCTCAGACATAAGGTTAGTTTTCATAAAATCAGAAAGATTATTGCCATCCGCGGCATTAGTGTAATAAAGCCAGCCTTTTTTTCCCTCAACGACCTTTGCGTTATGCTTTGACTTATGGAACACATTGTAATCTATGAAATTCGCGAGCTTTATCAATTTGTCCCGCCCGCCAAATCTGTCCTGTATATAGGAATCAAGATTCTTGAAATATTTAAGACTAAATTCTGGAAAAGTTGCAAGATTACGTTTTTCCAAAGCGGACACAGTTCCACTAAAATTGAACTTTACGATTGGAAATAAGAGCAGGATGAATATCAATGCGACAAAAACAATCTTATAATTTTTTCTCATAATCAGAACCTAAAATAAATGAACGGGTTATATGTATTGTTCGCAAGGAAAGCAAAACAAAGGACAAACAGAATTACAAGGACAATGTTTTTTGAGACGATCTTAAACACAAAAAATTTTTCTGACGAAAAAACACTAACTTTTCTCCACCAAGGAAATGAGAACAATACGGCACCTACAAAAACAATCCAAAATTTAGAATCGATATTGAACCAGCGGAACGGCAAGCCCACCACAGCATGGAATTCAAGGAAACGGGTATAATTCACTCCAATCATTTTGAGCCAGAGTTTTATAGTCTGAGCAGTTCCGTTCCTAAAAAGTACCCAAAGCAAAATTATGACCGAAAGCGTAATAATACGATAAAGCACAGAAAAACAGGCGTTCTTTCTTTTATTCAATTTCAAAAATCGCTCAAAGACCATGCAGAATCCGTGCAACAGTCCCCAAAAAACAAAATTCACGGCGGCTCCATGCCACAAGCCCGTAAGAAAAAACACCGCAAACCTGTTCAATGCAGTCTTTACCCTGCCCGCCCTGTTTCCGCCAAGAGGAATATAAACATAATCCCTGAAAAAATTGGTAAGAGAGATATGCCAGCGCTTCCAAAAATCAGTTATCGAAGATGCCGCATAAGGGTAATTGAAATTCTCAAGCAAATCGAAGCCGAAAATTCTTGCGAGTCCTATCGCCATGTCCGAATAGCCTGAAAAATCATAGTAAATCTGCAAGGCATAAGAAAGAGCCGCAATCCATGCTACCCCAGCCCCGTAGCTGAAAAAATCGCTCTCATAAATCATATCGCAGACATAGGCAAGATTGTTCGCAAGCAGGACTTTTTTCGACAAACCGACTATGAACCTCTGCAAGCCAGAATAAATTTTATCGACAGATTCTTTTCTGCTTTCTATCTGTAAATTTATGTCGTGATAACGAACAATCGGTCCCGCAATCAGCTGTGGGAAAAAAGTGATGTAAAGTCCCAAATTAAGAGGATTTTTCTGTACAAGCCCAGGATTTTTATAAACATCAACAAGATAAGAGATTTCCTGAAATGTGTAAAAAGAGATTCCGATAGGCAGAGCCAGATTTATGATTTCAAGCGGCTTAAAATGCAGGGATGCTATTATGTGGTTCAAAATCTGGCAAGAAAATCCGAGATACTTGAACAAAAAGAGAACGCCCAGATTAATGCAGAGGGAAACGAACAAACACATTTTCTTATTCCCCCCCCTGTATCTAGCAATAAGAAGAGCTGCAAAATAGTTTAGTATGATAGAGCCGATCATGAGAAAAACATAGACTGGCTCACCCCATGCATAAAAAAGGAGACTTGCAAAAAGCAAAACAGAGTTTTTCCACATTCTGCTCGGAACGGCAAAATACAAGACGAACACAGCAGGCAAAAAAAAGCCAAGAAATGTGCCGGAACTAAAAAGCATTTTACCTACCTGTTCTCCAAGAATTTTTTCAAGTCTTTTGTGAGCTGCTCGGTGCGAAGTCTCGCCCCCTCATCTGTTAGATGATTGCTTGTATCGTAAAAATATTTTAAATCATATATATAATCTCTATTATCAGAAATAACAGGGCATTTTGCCATGATTTTCAAATCAGACCAAAATTTGTCATTTTTTTCTAAATTATTTATTTTTTCATCTTTTAAAAATGGTGGTGCTGCTATAACCAAAGTTGCACCACGCTTTTTACAATAATCAGCAAATTTAGCAATTCGCTCCATGCTTTTTTTACCAACAGTTCTGTCCAAAGGTGAAATAGCTATATCATCTTTCGTAGCAGGTCTTGCATATTCTATATCACCGTATTCATTAAAGGCAGCTTTAGACCAAACGGTATCATTTTTTGCAACTTTATCTTTATGATACAAAAAACGATACAAACACTTATAAGTATATCTTGGAAATGATTGTATCAATCTTGGATAATCTTTTAGGTGAAAAACTCTTAAAAGATGAAAATAATTTTCAAAAGTCAGAAGCGCAAGCTCTGGATTTGCTATCTCATCATCGCCATCTTCATAAGAAAGCTGAGATAAAACGACAATATCACCTTTAGAAATATTAAACAATGCCAAACGCTCATTCACAGCATTTCCAACTCCTGCATGATACCCCATATTAACAACAGGCATACCAATATTTTCTTCCAGAAGTTTAGAATTAAATCCAAAAGCAACATTTGAATTTCCACAAAGAATAATTTTAGGACTGTTCAAAGACTCCAACCGTCTTACTTTATCAGGAACAGAGCCTCCATACCCAGTAGTATACTGAGGACAAATAGTCAACCATATCAAAAGAGGAAAAAAACAAATCAGTATGAATAGTAATAAAAATTTAAAAATCAGTTTTACCATAAAAAAATCCCAAATTCATTTTACTAATATGCAAAGAAGACTTCAACCCCATACAAATTAGAGGATTTTCCACAGACATTCTTTAGATAGCTCTTCCCCCTTGCAGGGCTTAGGCAAATACTCTATAGTCAGAGCATGGATGTCTCAATTATAATAGTGAACTACAACACAAAAAAACTTCTCGACGACTGCCTTAAATCAATTTACGAGCAGACAAGAGACTTGGAATTCGAAGTAATCGTTAGCGACAATGACTCGCATGATGGCTCCATTGAAATGCTAAGGGCTGATTTTCCACATGTTATTTTAGTAGAAAACAACGCGAACCTTGGATTTGGAGCGGCCAACAACAGGGGGCTTTCAAAGGCAAGCGGAAAGTACATCTATTATCTGAACAGCGACACCATTCTCCTGAACAATGCGGTAAAATTCTTTTTTGACTACTGGGAAAATTCACCCGAAAAAGAGAAAATCGGGGCATTAGGGACAAACTTACTGGACATTAATAAGGACATATCCTGCACATGGGGGTATTTTCCGAATTACAGGAATTATGCGAGCAGCCTTGTGCATACAATCTACGGTTTCACAAAACTTACGGCACAGCATATTTTCTTCAAAAAAACCACTCCCGCAAAACTCAGAGCAAGGCTCACACGAAAAAAAAATTGGAAAGGTTGACTGCGTGAGCGGAGCCTCGCTTTTTCTTCTAAATGACGAGCACGCCTATTTTGACGAGAACATATTCATGTACTGCGAGGAGATTCTTCTTGAATGGTACCTGACAAGAGAAGGCAAGGATATTTTTATGATTGACGGGCCTCAAATAATACATCTGGAAGGAGCATCCTCAAAAAAGAACAAGACCGACATAATTCACGAAAGAGGCT
>CADCRJ010000189.1 GCA_902803735.1 uncultured Spirochaetaceae bacterium | reverse complement strand
TTTGTCTGAGCAACTCAACCCTAACACAGGTACTCTCTATTCGCTATTCTTTTTTACCTTCTGTCACACATCATTGTAAACCCTACAATAAAACCATATGTCTTTCCAAAGCAGATTATTGAAATGAAATAATAAATATGATATAATAACAAACAGTAAAATATGTTTAGAGAATCGGAGGTTTCAACAATCCATCAGCGATTTAACAACGCATGGAATTGTCTATTATTTGAAAAAGGCGGTAAGGAGACGATGAGCACTTTACAGAAAGAATCTGAACATAAAAGCCGAGAACAATACATAAATCAGGCAAAGAGTTTGTTAGTTAAGCTAAAGAACAGGACAATACGAATATATCTTTACACCGGAATTCTTTTTTTAGTGCTTTTCCCCATCAATAAAATAATAAGCGAAGTTGCTCTTCTCGTTCTTCTTGTACTTGTGTCAATAAACCTGTTTATTGACAACAGAAAAACGGACAAAGGAAAGGAGAGAAATAATTCCGTCCTAATAGCGATTCTTTTGCTGATTGCTTTTTTTGTTCTTTTACATCTTCTTTTTTGCTATCAACTTGGTTATCCTGCGTCTTCTTCTCAGGAAAGATCAGATCTGGTGTTAAAATCATCTGATTGGCTAGTTTTTTTAGGGAGCTATTTAAGCTTTGCAGGCTCCTTGGTAATGGCTTATTTTGTTTATAGACAGAGCAAAGTATTAAATGATTTCACAATTTCAGAGTATTCACCATCTATTGGGATTAAAATTGTTGAGTGTCGAATCATTGAAAAAAATGACCGCGCAAGTATTCTTCAAAAAGACAAAGGAAACAAGGATTATTACACGTTTTTCCCTCCTTTTGATTTTGATAGAAATCAATATGATGGATCGCTTGAAGATTTTGGCATTCTGCTTTTTTCAGAAATCACAAATTATAGTAAGTCGACATTGCATGAGTTCACTCTTGAAAGAATTGAAATAGAAGAACAGTCTGAATTTGGAGATGGCGAGATCGGCAAGTCGCTTCTGCACGTTTACTATGGGACAAACTTGGAGTCGTTGGATCCCAAAAATGTCAAAACAGCTTTATATCCCAAGAGCAGCCTAAATTGGTGCTTTGCTTTGTGGGATGTACCTAAACAGTTCAATATTAGCTTGATGAAAATAGTGTTTTCGTTCTCCAACAAAGCACATTTAGCTATAGAAAAGGAGTCGCGAGAAGTAAGAGTGTTAGTGCAGAAAAAGCAGAATGAACAGATGCAGTTTGTTAACATTTGATAGAAAATATGTTAATGGTATACTTGCTTTAAGAGATAGAAGGTGAATGCTGTTCATGTCAGACAATAAAGAGGGTTTTAATCTCGATCCCCGTCAGGAAACCACTGAGAAGAAGAATCAAAAATTCGAACCGAGAGGGGGCCCGCCTACCTTTGGAATATTTGTGGACGCTACAAAAACGTCTTATTTAACCGACAATGATTTAAGAAGGTACCTTCAATCGATAGAACACCTTTTGAATGAAATAGCTGGGTCAAATACAGATTTAGTTAAACAAATACGGGAAGATAGCAAAAACAATCGAGCACGAATAACAGAGTATTTAGATTATTGGGTCGAATTAGAGCATTCATGGGAAGATATCCTCACAGCTCAGAAAGCAAAAATAGATCAGCTAATTCAAGAGGAAAAACGAGTTTTAGACTTAATTGAAAACAAACAATAGACTTTTGGAGGCACACAATATGGAAAACAAGAGAAATGAAATGACCAACTTTTTTTCCGAGAGTGAACGTGAAGAAGGCGCAAAGGCTTTTGAAGAATTCTGGCTGCGTCCAAAGAAGAAGGCAGGAGAAGTAGTTAAACTTCGGATGAAGATAACAGAAAAATGGAATGGTTGGAAACTAAAGGATGAACTAGTAAACTCACTTGGGCTAGTAATTGGTGACACAATAAATACAGAAGTGTCTGTTTTAGATGGACCAGGTTTAATCGAAACGGCCGATGACACCGACTTGTTTGCGTCGGGGGAAGGTGCAGATTGGCTTCTAGATAACAACATCGGTTTAGGATCTGTAATAGATGCAGAAGTAAGATTTATGTATTCAAGAGCTCCTGTAGGCGGGCTTACGGGGAGAGATGTATGGAAGCTTTCGCTTGTTTTCGTTAAAGGCTATGCAATAATTAAAGAGAGATTATTAGAAGACGGAGATAATAAACCCGAAGTTACTATCTCTTGAAGTTGTTAAAAAATCAAACAATCCATTGATAGCAGCGTTGATAGCTTTTTAATGGTAAAAGTCCGTAGGCCCTAAGGGTTGGGGATAATTGGAATCACATGGATACATGTCAGTTCAAATCTCCTAAGCAAAAACAGTTAAAGAGGAATATGCCTGACTAATGAGAGTGATTCACGAGAGACAGCAGGCATATTTTATAACGCCTGCTGTCTTTTACATCATTCGGGGTGAAAAAGCACTTGCATTTCTGAACACTTTTGCATATAATATAAACGAGAGTTAGTGGAAACGCTAATTTGGGGCTGGTCGAAAGACCCTGGTCCACCGAACGGCGGGGGAAACCCCCGCCATTTTTTTATACAGAGGAAATGAGG
>CADCRJ010000188.1 GCA_902803735.1 uncultured Spirochaetaceae bacterium | reverse complement strand
CATGTAGTGTTATTTGTAATTTTATTGTTCCGTCAGGATCTTCAAGAACCTTTGAGACGAAAGATGACCGTAGAAGAGCTTTTTCAGAGAGTGTCGTTCTAAGAGAAAGACTTAGATTTGTCATCTCGTCAAAAGATTCTACGCCTTTTCCTATCCAGCTGAAAATCTGTTTGCCCCGAAATTTTGTGTCCAATGCTAGACCATCAACAATTTCTTCTGGGGTGAGACCTGAAAGAACTAATTTGTCATTTGCTTTCATACAGCTGATTTTTCCAATTTTTCAAGCATTTCTGTAATAGCGGTATTTCTTAGACCTTGTCGACCATAATCTTTCAATACTTCAATTGCTTTGTCGATTTTTTTCATTTTTACATAGCAATCAGACAAATCGATATAAAGCCTGTAATTTTTAGGATCACCGTTAATAAGCGAATTTAAACGATCTACGGCTTCGTCATATTTTCCTTCGCCTTTACAAATCAAGGCAAGACCCAGGGCCGCATAAATATCAAAGTCGATATCCATTGCCTTGTTGTAATATTCTACTGCAGTCTTGTAGTCGCCTGTATTGCGATATGCGTCACCTGCACGGGTAAGGATAACTTTGTTTTTAGGGTCATTTTCAAGAATTTTGTTCCAGTATTCAATAGAGCGGAATTGCTGGTTCATACCTCTGTAACAATCCGCAAGTCCGAACAAAGCGTAAAAATTCTTTGGATCTGATTTTAGGGCACGTTCAAAGTAGTAAACGCCTTTATCAAAGGTCTTTAACTTTCTGTGACAGTTTCCAATTGATGTCAGAACTCTGATATCAACTGAATTTTCATTGTACTGAAGCATTGTTGTCCAGTAATGCAATGCATCCTTGTATTCTTTAAAATCATAATGAAGATGTCCAAGTCCTATCAATGCATAAGCGTTGTCATTTTCCATTTCAAGGACGCGAATGTACATTTCTTTTGATTTCTTGAAATCGTGGATTTTTCTATAGGCATCAGCTACGCGTGTAAGTACTGTTATATTTCTGTCATCGTGAGTGAGGTACTTCTCCCAAATATCAATAGCTTTGTGATATTGGTTCAAAGCCTTGTAGCAATCTGCAAGTCCAAACTGTGCGTAATTGTTTGCTGGATAGAACGAAAGGCATTTCGAATAATATTCCACAGCTTCATTGAAGTTGTTCTGTTTTCGCTCACAATCTCCAAGACCAACTAAGGCATAGTTATTTTTATCATCGATTGAAAGAATCTTTGAAAAAGCTTTTTTTGCTTCATCGATGTGATTCTCTTTTAACTGCTGATAACCCTGCTTAGAAAGTTCAGAAATTTCATCGAGATTTTTCTCTTCAAACGAGTTTTCCATTTCTTGAAGAGGGAAGTCCATTTCGCTTATCAATTCATCACTCATTTTTATTTCCTCATTTTAATAATAATGAAAGCATATTTGAAATTTTTTCATATAATTGCTCTGATTTTGCCTTGTTCCTTGCTAAAATATAATATTTTAGGGCTTTTAGGCTCTGGTTCCTCTTCATGTAAACATCGCCAATTCTGGTGAGACCGTCCGAGTAACCTGTCGTTATAAAAATACGACATGCTTCATCTATTTTACCTTGGTTAAAAAGGACATTACCTTTTCTGTTTAGAATAGCTTTTTGCTCCGACGATAAAGTTGCTAAAGGTTTTTCTGTTACTTTTATAAAACCTTCTGGAATATCATGGGAAGCTAATTTTTTCTTAAGGTCTGTATCTGCCACTTTTTTACCTTTCTTTTTACATAATATAAAATTATTATTCAGTTTTTTTCAATTGTCAAGCTTATTATTTACAATTGCTTTCATTGTCTTGTTTTGTAGATTTTCTCTGCAACTGATAGCAATGTAGCCTTTTCATTCATTGCTGGATCGTCCAGTACGCATTGAAAAAGTTCTTTCAAAATTGAACCAATTTGCTTTCCTGTCGGAATCCCCAATGTCATTAAATCGTTGCCGTTTACAGCAAGGCTTTTAAGACTGAGCGCGGATTTTTGGGCTTCAACCTCAGCTATGCGTTCTTTTAGCAACACCATCCTTTGTGCCGTATCGCTTTCGGGCGAGACGGGTCTCCTGTGCATGCCATAAACGTCTGCTTTCCAAAGCTCTATGATATCGTCTACGCATTCTGGTGTGATGCGAACCAAAAAACGCCTTACAGCGGCATCTGTCCATGATTCTGTGAAAAAGAACATATGATTTTTTACAAGATGCGATACGGCGTTTATAGTAGCATTTGAAAATTTTAAGCGAAAGAGAATTTCTTTTACTGCTTCTGCAGAAAATTGTTCATGCCCATGAAAATGAATGACTGTTCTGTATGTACCGGAATTTGGCGGAAATTCAATCTGTTCTTCAGTTCTAGCATCTTTTTTTCCTAAATCATGGAAGAGCGCTGCAAGCCTGACGTTCAAATTTGTTCGTTCCGCTCCATCACAGGCATAGAAATTGTGGTCAAGAACATCGAATTCATGAAATCCTCTTGCGTCGGCCTGAAGTACACCTCGACAGTCTGCAAGCTCTGGAATGAACATCCTTAATATGCCAGATTTCTCCATTTCTAGCAAACCTCTTGAGGGCACAGGGCTTTGTAAAATTTTCACAAATTCATCTCTGAATCGTTCCATTGATATAGAGAGAATCTTTTTTTGTACATCTGAATTTTTTATTGCTGTAAAAGTTTCTTCGTCAATGGAAAAACCTAGCTGAGAGTAAAAACGTAAAGCGCGGATAGGGCGGAGACCATCTTCCATGAATCTCTCGTAAGAATTTCCTACGGTTTTTATCAGTTTTTTTGATATGTCTTTCTGTCCACCAAAAGGGTCTACTATGGAGCCGTCTTTTAAGGATGCTGCGATTGCATTCATTGTAAAGTCTCGCCTGGAAAGATCGTCCTCGATTGATGTCGCGAAAGTTACTGCGTCTGGGTGCCTTCCGTCGGAGTAGGAGCTTTCTGAGCGATATGTCGTAACTTCTATTTCTTTGCCAAAAAAATGAACCGTAACCGTTCCGTGTGCAATGCCTGTAGGGATTACTTTATGAAAAATGCTGATTACTTGCTGTGGGGTAGCATTTGTAGCTATATCCCAGTCTGAGGCTTCTTTGTTTAGCAATAAATCTCGGACTGCACCTCCCACAAGGTACGCCTCGAAGCCGCTCTTTGCAAATATTTCATTCATCTTTTTTAGCTCTGCAGGAATTTTTATTGATTTCATAATATTCATTATATCGCAAATTTAATTTCTTTGCCATGCACATTTATATATTAAAAAATAAACTTAAAATGTATGAAAAATCATAATTAAATAAAAATTTTGTCTATAAAAATAGACATTATAAGCTTTGTATGCATATCCTAAAGTTATAATAGGGTTGTTCGGAAACTAAGGTCATTAGGACCTGCGTTTTCCAGACGTGTCTAATGATAAAGAGATGTTAGTTGTTTTCGAGAAGGTTTAAATTTTTTAGGACTGATTTGTTTTTAAAATTTATATCCGTTTGAGAGAATTGATATTACTTCTGAGAAAATTCCTAGAAGCCCTGCGATTAAACATAAAACAGTGACAACAACTAGAGCTATTATGAAAAAGAGTTTTCGTTGAATTATTGAATAAAAGATACATTCAAGGATGAGAAAAAATCCTATGAACACAATTGCAATTGAGTTGCATGTTATTAAAAAAAGCAGGAGCTTTAGATCTGAAAAGAGAAAATTTTGATAATTTCCTACTATAAAAAAAAGAACATTTACAGAAAGCATTGCTACAAGAAATAATAAAAAGCGGCGGGTCAGACGAAAAAGTATCGGTCTGTTTTTGACAGGAATTTCCTCAGCTCCTATTATGGGAAGCATTTCAAGAGGCTGTTCGTTTGTTTCTTTGTGTTTGGTCTTGCCTTGCATTGTAAAAGTTTTCTGTCTATACTTGGTATAAATAAAGCGAGCTGAATGAGCTGTTCGGAAAACGGAGTCGCTTTGCGACCGCAATTTCTGAACAGCTCTATTATATAGAAAAAATAGAAACTGTCCAAGCGGCATTTTGTTTTTGGACGGATTCTTCAAAAAAAAGGATGTTTATTTTTATGGAAAAAAGATTGTATGGTTTGAGAGGGGCTACTGGTGCGCTTAATACTGAGGATTCAATAAAAAAATCTGTTGTAGATATGTGTCTTAGGTTGTTCAAAGAAAATTTTCTTAATGTGGATGATATTGTCTCTATTCAGTTTACAATTACCTCTGATTTAACGAAAATGAATCCTGCGGCTGCTCTTAGAAAAGGGCAGAATGAATTCGATGTTTCTCCCTGTGCTCTTTTTTGTAGCCAGGAGCCTGTAATTGATGGTTCTCCTGAAAGAATGATAAGGCTTCTTGTTACTGCTTATATGCCAGAAAATTCAACGCTCCATCATGTTTATATCAATGGTGCGGAAAAGCTTCGTCCCGATTTTGTAAAAAAATAATGAAAAAAAAGAAAAAATTGTTGACACAATTTTTTCTTTTTGCTATAGTATCACTCGTTCCGAACGAACAACTTGAATTGCTGCCTTAGCTCAGCTGGTAGAGCACGTGATTTGTAATCTCGGGGTCGTGGGTCCAAGTCCTACAGGCAGCTTTTTATTGGGGAGTTTCCCGAGTGGTCAAAGGGGACAGACTGTAAATCTGCTGCTTCTTGCTTCGTAGGTTCGAATCCTTCACTCCCCATTATAAAGCTCACTTTTTGGTGAGCTTTTTTTATTTTAAATTAATTTCTCTATAGGCTAATTCTCATTTGACAAATCACTTTCTATAGTTTAAAGTTTTTGAGCGGAGTAAAGAAAGTGAGAATCCATTTTTGGGGTGTAAGAGGCTCTATACCGTCTCCTATAACTCCTGATTTAGTAAAGGAAAAAATACAGCAAGTTTTGCAGATGCTTACTCCT